>NZ_JBQCJW010000006.1:0-186126 GCF_051967575.1 Solibacillus silvestris | reverse complement strand
GGATTTTAATAGAACAGATTTTGATTTTGATAGAAAAGTTAAGTAGCTTGATGCGACAACTATATTGACAAACACCGTATGCTATTCTCTGGTGAAGAAGTGAAGAAATCTCCTGCTGTACTTTCAGGTGGAGAGAAAGTTCGCTGTATGCTTTCAAAAATGATGCTTTCAAACTCGAACGTATTATTATTGGATGAGCCTACGAACCACTTAGACCTTGAATCAATTCAAGCATTGAACGAAGGTTTAATCCGCTTCAAAGGCGCGATGATCTTTACTTCACATGACCACCAATTCATTCAAACAATCGCTAACCGCGTAATCGAAATCCGTGAAGATGGTTCAATTTTAGATAAACCCTTAACATATGATGAGTTTTTGGATTGGAAAGATGCACAAGGCTTAAGCTAAGATTTGCCATACGCTTCGAATACAAAAAGAAGGTTGCAAGCAATTTGCAATCCTTCTTTTTTGCTTTTAAAGCACTGTCCCGTCTTTATTGTTGCATCAATTGTCCTTAAATTGCCAAAATTCCGTACAATTCGATATTCATATTGTCGATCGCTTCCATGCCCAGCTTTATGCATAATTATCCGCAATGCTAAAATTCACAATTTTTTCAACATAAATAAGCCACGCATTACTTTACGTGGCTTCGAGATTTGTTTGGATTATAATTTTGTCACATTCGCAGCTTGTGGTCCGCGGTTGCCGTCCACAACTTCGAATTCCACTTGTTGACCTTCGTCTAATGTTTTGAAGCCTTCACCTTGAATTGCCGAGAAATGCACAAATACGTCATTTTCCCCTTCGACTTCAATGAAACCAAAACCTTTTTCTGAGTTAAACCATTTTACTGTCCCTTGTTTCATTTTAGAATACCTCCAAGAATAAAAGTTAACAATTAAACGCACGAAATAAAAAACACATACTACAAGAGTACCGATCAACTAACTCGATTACTGTTTGTAATATGTGAATCCATTGTATTCGGTAAATCATTTTAATTGTTAAATATAGTATATATATGATGATATTAACTGTCAATCGCAATTTATCGAATTGTGTAAATTTTCAATTAAGTATAGTTATTGGGCAATTGCGTTAGGGGTCAATAAAATAATGCCATGATAAATTTGGGCATCGTCGTCGCATGCCTCGCAAAATTCACATTCATCTTCAGACCAAAACGCATAAAAATGTTCTTTTTTATGTGCTTCAAACTCATATTTTTTTCGAAACTGAGCGAGCAAATGATTAATTGCAACTTGGAATTGTTGTTCTGTCGCAAATTGTTCAACTGATACGATATGTTCTTCCCAGCCGTCAAATTGCCACCAAGGCTCATAATCGGCCTTCATATAAATAATTTTATACATAAACATTATCCTTTCTTTATACGTTTATTTTATACAGAATAGACGGATATGTCTATTAATGCTTATTTCCGTATGGTAATATAATGGTAAGTTTCACACTGACTAAGGAGGATATGTATGTTTTCAAATTTTAGACCTAAAGCTGAAATACACGATTTATTCGAGCGTGGCACCGATTTACCGGCTACTGGACGCTTCCATGAAACTTTAACGTTCAACAATTTCAAAAGACAGGACCAAGACCATTTAAAAGCCGTTTTTGATCGTGTCGCCTCATCAACTCCGACGATGAATGTTATTTTCAGCCAATATTTAGATGAAATTGCACCGGATAAAACAAATCAAATTTCAGAAGCGCAAATTGACCGCTATTTAAAAAATTTCTTCCTTGCAGAACGAAACGATGATTATATTGACCAAACGATTAAGTTTTTCAACGTTTTACGGGAAAATCGGTTTGAACCTGGAAAGTTAATCGTTGTTTTCAATCAATTTTCTTTTTATATTACGACATTAGTTTTACATAATTTTGGGATAAAGCCCCCTGTAGCATTTAAATATATGAAATCTGTTTCTGCTGCTGTCAATATTGAACAGGAGCTGCTGATCGAGGTGATGACTGAACGCCTAGTCGAAAATGTCATTGAAGAACTTGCATCTTTAACAGATGCCAACGCAAATATTATGTATATGAAAGACTTGATCCAACGTCTTGATACACAATCCGACGATATCGCAAGCTCGACCGCCGCATCACAGCAATTGGCTGCTTCCATTGCGGAAATTGCCCGTTCTTCCACAAATATTGCGGAAAAGACAAATGAATCAGTAGAAAACGCGGCAAAAGGAAAGCAATCAATCGAGCATGCATTGCAAGAAATTTTCACTACAGAAGAAACATTCACGGAAATTGTAAATAGCTTCAAGCAATTGCAAAGGCATGTAAATGATATTGAAAGTGTCGTAACATTGATAAATCAGATTGCCGACCAGACGAACTTGCTTGCGCTCAATGCTTCTATTGAGGCGGCGCGTGCAGGCGAACACGGAAAAGGTTTTGCCGTCGTTGCGCAAGAAGTACGGAAACTGGCCGAAAATACAGTTTCGGCGTTAGGGGAAGTTTCAACAAATGTCCAATCATTGAAAAACTATTCCAATGATGTAGCAAGTTCCATTTCTGAAACGACGACGATTATTCGCGAAGCGACAGATGAAGCTAAGGAATCATTGCCATTATTGAATTCAATTGTCGAGATTATTGAAAGCATTAATATGGATGTGACTGCCACGGCTGCCGCTTCTGAGGAGCAAGCCGCATCAATTGACGAAATTTCGATGCGCATGGTTCAGATTTCGAATTTGCAGGAGGATATCCGCCTGTTTGGAAACAGCACTTCCGCCGATATTCATAAGTTAGGTATAGAAATTACACGCTTCCGAAATGAAGTAACGACAAATAATAATGTACAGCTTTCTAGTATTTCTCTATTATTGCTTTCAAAAGCGGATCATATTTTATGGAAATGGCGTGTTTACAATATGTTCTTAGGTTTGGAACAATTGACTCCAGCAGAAGTATCTTCACACCGCGATTGCCGTTTAGGGAAATGGTATACATTGGAGAAAACGAAAGCACGCTTCGGAAACCATGCTTCTTACATAGAACTGGACCATCACCATGAGCAAGTGCATATTTCAGCAAAAGCAGCTGTTGAACAATTTAATGCAGGCAATCCTGCACAGGCGGAAATTCACTTGCAGGAAATCGAACAAGCTTCTATCCATGTAATTGGATACATCAATGACTTAATTAAAATAATTGAAAAAGAGCGTTTGCTTCATTAATATCTGTTTCGCGGGGAGTGTCCAGAAAGTTTTGCGGAGTGCTCCCCTTTGCATGTTTTAAAACTTTTTACTTTGTTATAAAGCAAAAAATTGATACGATTAGAAAAACATCTCTTTTAATTATGATGAAATGTATATTCATTTGAGCGAATTTCCCGAAAACATATTTTTTTCCGCGGAACTCAGAATGATTGAAACTTTTTTTTGTTTCGTACGTAACAATAGTATCGAGTAAAGGAGGTACGAAAATGCTTGGTCCTATGAATTTTCTCACACGCCACTTAATAAATTTTTTAGTTTTTATTACAGCACTTGCACTTACTTTCATCAATTTCTCGGGTATAGTGACGATGCTTGCGCTACCTCTTGGAGTAGCAGCGTATTTTATTAGCAATAAAATTACATTCGCCATTCAAAAATCAACCCAAAGCAAAAAGCTCGGACTGTCAAAATCGGAATACAATTTAATCGAAGCACAGCTAAAACAAGCACGTGCGCATATTCAGGCATTAAATCAACAATATATCCGGGTCCGTTCTGTGCGTTCATTCAAGCAAATAAGTGAAATGTCGAAGCTTGCAAAACGCATCATTAATATTGTGCAAACAAACCCTCATAAATTTTATGCGGTGGAAGACTTCTTCTATGCGCATTTGCCTTCAGCGGTTCAGCTGTCGGATAAATATACATTATTGACGAAAGAGCAGGTTCCGGGTACGGATGTTCATTTGGCATTGGAAGATACCCGTAAAACATTAAAAGAGCTTCAAATAACGATAGAGGACGATTTGAAAAATGCTTTATCGTCTGATATCGAAAACTTAAAAATCGAACTTGACTTTGCAAAGATGTCGAATGAAAAACGAAAAGATCGATTAAAAATCGGCGGTGAGTAGTAAATGAATATGATGAATAATCCATTTGATGCCTTTACGACGAGTGAAAATGTGGACTTGCAAGTCAGTAAAGAACAATTTGCGGTGAATGTTGCAAACAATGCAGCCTCACCGCTTTTCGCATCATTATCCAATCAAATGAAGCAACGGGCATTACAATTGGCCCAAAACATGGAGCCGAAGCTATATGAGGATGTACTGGCATTCGGCTTGCCTGCCCAGGAGGCATTAAAAAAGTTTACAGCACAAATGCTGCAATACATCCAACGCAAAGATATGCGTAAAGTCGGTGAAGTGTTATCCGACTTAATGCAGCATTTGGAAATGATTGATCCGGATGCATTGATCGATCAGGAAAAAGGCTTCTTTGCAAAGCTGTTTAGCCGTTCGACACAGTCCATTCAGGAAGTAATGACACATTACAATAAATTGAGCAAGCGGATTGATCGTTTAAGCATTCAATTGGAATATAACCAAAATGCCCTTTTGAGCGACTACCAGTTTTTAAATAAATTATATGCAATGAATGAACAATACTTTCAGGAAATCAATATTTATATTGCGACACTAGAAATAAAAAAGCAGCATATGAGAGATGTCTTGCTGCCCGCCCTTCAAAAAGAAGCGGCGGATGGCCAAAATCCATTTAAGCAGCATGATCTAAAGGATGCTGAAATGCAAATCGAGTGGATCGACCGCCGTATGTATGATTTAGAGCTGTCACGCGAAGTTGCAATACAATATGCTCCGCAAATCCGCATGATTCAGCAAACGAATCAAATGCTGATCGAAAAAATTCAAAGCTCCATCATGACGACAATCCCTTTATGGCAATCACAAATTGCGATGCTTTTAAATATGAATAATCAGCGCCGCGCCATGCAATCACAGGAGCGCCTCATGAATGCATCCGAGCAATTAATGCGCAAAAACGGGAAAATGCTTGAAGTGTCGCGCAGGACCGCCAACCGTCCAGCGCTATCGCATACCGACATCGACCGCTTCAAACAAACACAGCTTCAACTGCTGCATGATATTGAAGATACATTGCGCATACATGTGAAAACAGACGAAAAACGCCATGAAATCGAGCACACGATTTTAGAGCAAAAATAAAATTCGGGGTGCATTAAAAGCCATAATGACTTTTTAATGCACCCCGTGTTTTTATGCGAAATACTCTTTATAGTATCCGCCAACTTCACCCGTGTTGTCGATGACAAAAATAAATTCTTCGGTCTCGTTTTTCACTTCATATTCTTTCCCTGCCGTTAATACATTCGATACTAAATATTTTGATGCATTTGTATGTACACATTTTACTGTACGAATTGTCGCTGCATCTTTCCAATTTAAATGTAGCATGTTGTTCCCTCACTTTTAGCTTATATCTATACTCTCTTATTTTATACGATTTTTCCGTCAGAGGAAAGACTCGGCTATACAACTTTTCAATAAAATGTGGATTGATGCCTTTTCCTTATCGAATTTCATCGGATATTTTTATTTTCTTCACCTGTTGCCGGTATTGAAGGAAGTATTATTCCATGTTAAACTCACAAGCAGAGGTGGAATTTATGGCATTTGGTAGTGTTCCAATGTGGTTTTTCGCAATAGCGATCGCTTTTGCAATTATATTTATACTCGTAAGTGAATGGAACTCAAGAAATTAAGCTCGCTTAAATATGCGAGCTTTTTCTCATTAACGCAATGTCCGTTTTAAAAATTCCTTTGTGCGTTCGTGTTTCGGATTGACGAGCACTTCATTTGGATGCCCTTCTTCGACAATGACGCCTTTATCCATAAAGACGATACGATCAGATACTTCTTTCGCAAACTCCATTTCGTGTGTCACAATGAGCATCGTGTTCCCTTGATCTGCCAGTTGACGCATCACTTTTAACACTTCCCCGACCATCTCGGGGTCAAGTGCAGATGTTGGTTCGTCAAACAGCATCACATCAGGGTCCATCGCTAACGCACGCGCTATGGCCACACGCTGCTTTTGTCCCCCTGATAAATGTTTCGGTTTCGCATTTTTATATTGAGCCATTCCAACAAGCTCTAGATATTTCAGCGCATTCTGCTGTGCCTGCTCTTTCGTCCGATTTAACACCTTTATTTGGCCAACAACACAGTTATTCAGCACATCCAGATTATTGAACAAGTTAAACTGTTGAAAGACCATGCCTAAATGTGTCCGGTATTTCTCGATATTATGACCATCATGCAAAATGTTTTCGCCATTATATATAATTTCGCCTGCAGTTGGTGTTTCAAGTAAATTAATGCAGCGTAATAATGTCGACTTTCCTGAACCGGAAGAACCGATAAGCGTCACGACCTCTCCTTTGTTCACTTGGAAATTGACGTCCTTTAAAACTTCATGTTCGCCGAATTTTTTATTTAAATGGTTTATGCCAATTACAATAGTCATGCATTATTCACCGTCCTTTTCTAGCTTGTTTCCAGTAATGAGTTCCACTTTATATGCAGCAGGTCCATCCATTTTCTTTTCGAATAATAGTAAGAAGCGTGTTACTGTGAATGTCATGATAAAATACAGAATCGTTGCGATGAAGAATGCTTCGATATATTTATAGTTGCTGCCCGCAATCGAGTTTGCCGTAAAGAACAGTTCCACGACCGAAATTACGCTTAATACAGATGAATCTTTAATATTCATGACGAACTGATTTCCCGTAGCAGGCAGAATATTGCGCGCTACTTGCGGAATAACGATATGAATCATCGTTTGCAAGTGATTCATCCCGATTGCTTGCGCTGCTTCAAATTGCCCTTTATCGATTGATACAATGCCGCCACGCACATATTCAGCCATATATGCACCCGTATTTAAACTAATAACGATTGAGGCAGCCAAAAAGCGGTCAATATCAATCCCCATATAGACTAAGCCGTAAAACACAACCATCGCCTGTACCATCATCGGCGTGCCGCGGAATATTTCAACATAGGCTGTTAATATAAAATTCACTAGTTTAAACAGCATTGTTTTGATAGTTTTTTTGCGTTGTGGGATTGTATGCATAATGCCGATGAAAAATCCGATAAGCGTACCGCAAATTGTTCCGATGATTGCTAATAGAAGTGCGGTCCAAGCTCCACGTACGAATAAATCCCAGTTGTTCGTAAACAAGTTCCATGCTGATTCCAAAAATGCCATAGTCTTGTCCTCCAATTCTTTTATCTTTATACTTTATATGTAAAAAGTTATGTTTTTAATAGAAAAAGGTTGTCTCCCGTTTGCCGGCAAGACAACCTTTTATAATCACTTATGCAGAGGCATAGGTGAGCCGGGATTCGACATAGCGCCTTCATTGAAAATTCATATTTGAATCCCTGACATCCATCGGAGGCAAAATTATAATTAGCACTCACGCTTACTACAATTATTGCTTCACGACTATTGTGCTGCTGGTTGATTTGCAATTGCGTCTTCCATGAATTGTTGACGCTCTTCTTCCGAAATTTCAGCTAAAACTTTGTTGATTTGTTCACGTAATTCAGAGCCTTTTTTTAATCCTACTGCTACAGCTGTCGATGCTTCATCCGCTTCGAAGTTCGGCTCTGGAACGATGTATTTAATGTTTTTTAATGCCATCTCAGCGGAAATGCCTTCAGGACGCTCTGATACATATGCATCAATCGCACCTGATTGTAATTGAACGCGCATTGCGCCAAAATCCGTTGCTGCTACTTGCTTTTTCACACCTTCGATTTGGTCGATTACATCATAGTGTGTTGTCGCTTGTTGGCCTGTAATTTTAGCGCCTGAAAAATCGCTTAGCGATGTAGCATTTGCGTATGGTCCATCTGCTTTTACAACGATGACATAGTCGCTTGTATAATAGTTTTCTGTGAAATCGATTGCTTCCATGCGCTCAGGCATCGGCGACATGCCCGCAATGACTAAATCAATTGCCCCTGATTGCAATGATGGAATCAAGCCATCCCAATCCGTTTTTACCACTTTTAATTCCATATCCAAACCTTCCGCAATCTTTTTCGCGATTTCCACATCATAGCCTGCCGCAAATTCTTTTGAGCCATCAATCGGCACGCCACCGTTCGAATCGTCCTTCTGCGACCAGTTGAATGGTGCATAGCCTGCTTCCATCCCTACTTTTAGTACTTTTTTGTCCGAACCACTCTTAGTTCCTTCATCACTCGCACCACATGCAGCAAGTACAAGCATTGTCATCATTGCAGCAACCAGCATTAATAATTTCTTTTTCATCGTAAATTTCCCCCTTATCATTTTTCAGCTTTTCATGTATACAAAAAACGACCTAAAGCAATTTAGGTCGTTAATATGTATAAATAAGCCCAAATCCTCTACAGATCCCATTTTGAGATAGCACAACTCAATCATCTGGAATGCGATGACTGAGACAGTTCTGCAATTATTCACTGCAGACCCAGCATTATTAACTCGAGCATTAATAAAACTTCGGCGATATTCCCTTCTTTTATAGTTCATAGTCAGCTCAATGACTCCATATAAAACTAATAAATATCGCGCCTCTACCTCACGTAGTTTGTGAGGTTTTGTTATGAAATTGATACGTTTATATTACATTATTGCGATATTTCTGTCAACAGGCAGTTTTCTGAAAGTTAACCTCACAATAAGCAACCATTTTTCGCTGAACCCACATTTTTATACATATGTCGGTCTATCCCAACAAATGAAGTATTGAAAGACCCTCTGTAAATGTAAACGTTTCATCACTTCTGCAGAGGCGCTGAAAACTGTGGTTGTTTCACTTTTAATAAAAGCCCTTCCTCCGTATTGGGCAAAATTCGCAATTGCTGAGGGCGATTTTGGCTCTTAATTAAGTAATGAGGGGAAAAATTAGCGGAGATTTTTCGCTTATTTCCGCAATAGGATCCGTTTCGGAATAAATAAGCGGTGATTTTCCGGTTATCCCAAGGGAAATCCTCCATTTTATGCCTGGCACACGAACAAAAAACCACCCTGCAAATGCAAAGTGGTTTTTCGAAAGCTGTATTAATTATGAATTCAACAATAAATCTTCTGGGTTTTCGATCATTTCTTTTACTGTTTTTAGGAAGCCAACAGAATCTTTACCATCGATAATACGGTGGTCATAAGACAATGCCACATACATCATTGGGCGGATTTGAACTTCGCCATTTACAGCTACTGGACGGTTTACGATTGAGTGCATACCTAAAATACCAGCTTGAGTACCGTTCATGATCGGTGTTGACATTAATGAACCGAACACACCACCGTTAGTGATCGTGAATGATCCGCCTGCCATATCGTTTAGGCCTAATTTTTTGTCGCGTGCTTTTGCAGCTAAACCAGCGATGTCTTTTTCGATTTCAGCAAAGTTTTTAGCGTTCGCATCACGGACGATTGGAACTACTAAACCTTCTTCTGTTGATACAGCGATGCCGATATCAAAGAAGTTGTTTAAGTGAATCTCATCACCATTAATTTGCGCGTTTACATAAGGATATTTCTTAAGCGCCGCCACAACCGCTTTTGTAAAGAATGACATGAAGCCTAATTTAATGTCGTTCGCTTTTACGAACTCATCTTGTTTACGTTTACGTAATGCCATAATGTTTGTCATATCAATTTCGTTGAATGTTGTTAACATTGCAGTCGATTGTTTTACTTCCAATAAACGTTTCGCAATTGTTTGACGGCGACGGCTCATTTTTTCAACCGTTACGCGGTCCGTATCACCTGCTGGAGTGAAAATCATAGGACCATTGCCTACTGGTGCTTGAGCAACTGGAGCTGCTGAAGCAGTACCATGTGCCGCAACATCTTGTACACGGACACGACCTTGTGGATCCACTGGAGAAATCGCTGCTAAGTCGATACCCTTTTCGCGTGCTAATTTACGGGCTGCTGGTGAAGCGATAACGCGCTCCCCAGAAGTTTCTTCCACTGCTACTGGAGCAGGCGCTGCTTTAGGTGCTTCCTGTGCTGGAGCAGCTGCCTCTTCTTTAGCTGGTGCTGCTGGAGCAGGTGCTGCGCCTTCGCCAGCTTCCACTACTGCGATTACTTGACCAACCAGTACAGTGTCGCCTTCTTCAGCTAAAATTTGAGTTAATACACCCGCTTCTTCAGAGATGATTTCAGCGTTTACTTTATCTGTTTCCAATTCTACGATGAATTCGCCTTTTTCTACGCGATCTCCAACTTTTTTCACCCACTGGGCAATTGTACCTTCAGTAATTGATTCTGCTAATTCAGGGACTTTAATTTCAGCCACGTTCATATCCTCCTTTAATTACGCTACACAATCATTGTATAGCAAGCTACTCCTGCTTTGCGGATGGAGTAGCTCCGTATCAGTCAATCGATAAAATTACTTTTCAAGCGCTTCGTTTACCAGTTTCGCTTGTGCTGCTTTATGTGAGTCGCCGTCGCCTTCAGAAGTGGAGCTCATTGCAGGACGACCTACATAGCGCACTTTTTTGCCTTCAGCGATTTCATATAATGTTTCAAGAACATATGTCCATGAACCTTGGTTTTTCGGCTCTTCCTGTACCCAAACGATTTCTTTTACGTTAGGGAAACGAGCGATAATATCTTTTACTTGCTTTGCAGGGAATGGATAAATCTGCTCAACACGAACGATGTGTAAATGATCAAGACCTTCGCCATCTTTTACGCGCTCTGCTAAATCAATCATCACTTTTCCTGTACCAAGCACTATTTTTTCCACGGCCGCAGTATTTTTGCCTAAACCTTCTTGCTCGATCACTTCTTGGAAGCTACCTGTTGCAAGTTGCTCAGCGCTAGCCGCTGCTAGTGGGTGACGTAAAAGTGATTTTGGTGAAACGATCACTAATGGACGAACCCCTTCAGTGCCTAATAATGCCGCTTGACGGCGTAATAAGTGGTAGTAGTTTCCTGCGTTAGAACAGTTTGCTACAAACCAGTTGTTTTCAGCCGATAGTTGTAAGAAACGTTCCATGCGGCTAGATGAGTGCTCTGGACCTTGCCCTTCGTAACCATGCGGTAAAAGAAGAACGAACCCGGATTTTTGGCCCCATTTAGAACGTGCACTTGAGATAAAGTTATCGAACATTACTTGTGCCATGTTCGCGAAGTCACCAAATTGAGCTTCCCAAACAGAAAGTACATTTTCGTTTTCTAAGTTATACCCATATTCATAACCAACAACACCTGCTTCAGTAAGCGGTGAGTTATAAACTGTGAATGAAGCTTTTACACCTTCAACATGATGCAATGGTGTAAACTCTGAACCGTTGTTTTTATCATGTAACACTAAATGACGTTGAGAGAATGTCCCACGCTGCGCGTCTTGACCAGTGAAACGAACTGGTGTGCCGTCTTGCGTGATTGTTGCATATGCTAAAGTTTCAGCATGGCCCCAGTCAATTTTCGCCGAAGCAAATGCATCACGGCGTTTTTCCAGAATTTTACCCAATTTGTTTTGTGGCTCAAAACCATCCGCAAATACAAGTAAGTCTTCATTAATTTTGTTTAAGCGCTCTGCATCAACTGTAGTATCGATCTCAGGGAACTCAACTTTTAATTCTTCCGGCATATCAGGCGTCAAGTGCTCGTCTTTTTCCGCCATTTCTTTTACGTGGTCATATGCAGCTTGCATTTCCGCATAGATTTTTGCATCCAATGCTTTTACTTCATCAGCAGATACAACACCAGCTTCCGCTAATTCTGCACCATACAATGCGCGAATCGGCTCATGTTTTGCTACTAATTTATATGTTTCAGGGTTTGTTACTGTCGGGTCATCTGTTTCGTTATGACCGTAACGACGGTAACCGATTAAATCGATTACGATGTCTTTGTTGAACTTTACACGATATTCCGCTACAAAACGTCCAACAGCTGCAACTGTTTCAGGGCTATCAGCATTCACGTGAATTACTGGAATATCATACCCTTTAGCTGGATCTGATGAATAAGTAGAAGAACGTGAATCATACAGCTCAGTTGTGAAACCGATCATATTGTTCGCGATAATTTGTACTGTACCACCTGTTGTAAAGCCTTCAGTTTGCGAGAAGTTGAAGCCTTCTGTCACAATCCCCTGCCCTGCGAATGCAGCATCACCATGTAAAATAATACCTAATGCTGATGATGGATCATGCTTTGCAAATCCTGGTGCAGAAGTATCATCTTGAGCTGCACGCACAGAACCGATTACAAGTGGATTCCCTACTTCCAAGTGTGATGGGTTATACGCTAATTTTACGTTCAAACCAGAATCATATGTGTAAGAAGCACCCATATGATATTTAACGTCGCCCGTCCAGCCTTTTGTAATTTCCAAACGTCCATCTTCCGGTAAGAACAAGTCGTTGGAAACATGTGCGAAATCAGAAAACATCATATCGTATGGTTTGTTTAAAACATGTGTTAATACATTTAAACGACCGCGGTGAGCCATACCGATTCGAACATTTTTCACACCTTTAGTCTCAGAGGCTTTAATCATTTCATCTAATAAGATGATTTGCGTGTCTAAGCCTTCACCAGAGAAACGCTTTTGGCCTACGAATGTTTTATGGATGAATTTTTCGAAGTTTTCAATGCGTGTTAAACGCTCTAAAACTGCTTTCTTTTCTTCTGAAGATAAAGTCGCTTTAAACGCTCCACCTTCCACTTGTGCTTCAATCCAAGCACGCTCTTCTGTATTTTGTAAATGAGCAACTTCCACCCCTACTTTATCTGTGTATACAGATTTCAAGTAGTCAATCGCCTCTTTACCGTTTGTAACACCTGCAGGAACATTTGCAAAAAATACTGTTGCAGGGATGGCCGCCAAGTCTGCTGCCGTTAAATTGAATACGCTTTCTTCAATACGTGAAGTGTTTAATTGACGATTTTTTAATGGGTATAAATCTGCTGCTAAATGACCAAATTCACGGATTGCATCTGCTAATTTAACTGCTGCTAATACTTTTTTGTAGTCTCCAGAACCTGCTGCTTCCGCTGTTGCAACTGGTTGTTGACCATCTGCAAATACAGGACCACCGTAAGCTTGGAATAACTGTACTAATTCCGGTTCAACTTCTTCAGGAGATTGCAGGAATAAGTCATATTGCTCTAATACATAACCTAAGTTAGGACCAGAGAACGCTGACCATGGAGAACCTGCAGGTAATACATTGTTCGACATGAAAATAACCTCCAAATTTTGCCTTATGGCTGTTCCAATAATTTACTTGGAAAGATATAGTTTTGCACATCACTGTACAAAATCAAATTCTTTCTTTGTTGATAATAAAGTATTACTTTTTTATCTACCAAAATAAATCAAATAATATTTTACCATTCTTCCACACAGACTAAAAGCACATTATTAAACGGGGAAAGAACGTTTTTTCCATCTCAATCTTACTACTCTTCACAAAAAATACAACTCTTTTTAGCAAAATAAGCATATTTTTTCTTGAACTATTGAAATAACAATTAGAATGACTAAAATTATTCTATTTTTTCTGGAATTTTAGTAAAAAAACGGTTCCTTTATGAAGGATGCTTTCCACATTCATCTCAATTCGGTATTTTTCCGCAAGCATTTTTGTAATGCTTAAACCAAGTCCTGTACCACTGACTTCATTTGTGCGCGATTCATCGATTCGGTAAAAGCGATCAAAAATATAAGGTAAGTGCTGCTGTGAAATGCCGATTCCATTATCCTCGATTGTCACTGAAATTGTGGATTGCGCATCATAGTCAATTCGTATTCGAAGGTTTGGTATATTGCTACTATATCGTATACTATTACTCATTATATTTCTAAAGATTTGAGCTAGTGCATGTTCAGTAACGGCAGCATTCGCCTTCCGCCCCGCTGCAGCTATTTGAAACCGGACAGCCGGATACAGCTGCTGCAATTCGTTTTTTACATGTTCAAACACTTGTTCGATATCGGCAGAGGCAAGTTCATCAGCTTGTTCACGGCGCGCTAATTGCAGAAGCTCCTCAATCATTTTCTTCATGCGCATAATTTCGGACAATGACGTATCCAACGATTCTTCCATCACTTCCGGTTCATCTTTTCCCCAGCGCTTTATCAATGATAGGTGACCTTCGATTACTTGGATAGGGGTGCGCAACTCATGGGATGCATCCGCGACGAATTGTTGTTGTTTCGTAAATGAAATTTCGAGTTCGTTCATTAAAGTGCGGTACATATGAAGCAAATCGCCAATTTCGTCATTTGCTGTATAATCGAACTGCGGCTGTGCCTTAAACCCGTTATTCCTCACTAAATTCATCGCATCCCGCAGCTGGACAAGCGGCTTCATCAATACGTTCGCCAAATAATAGCTGATGGAAACGGATAAAAGCATGGCACCAAGCCCAACGATAATAATGGTCGTCAAAATATAGTTCATCATCGAGTGAAATGTCATCAATGGATGGATCAGCTGCATAATCCCTTGAAATTGTCCGATTTGAACGGCTTTATGCATGACATATGCTTCTGTACCTTCAATTGATTGTTTCTCTATAATGGTAGAAAAATAATTTTGTTGCCCGACCGGAAAATTGGCGGCAGATGTCGCATCATTGATACGCATTACTTCAATGCCATCTAAATTAAAAACGCGCACAGTTTGCTCTTGCGTTAAGATAGCTTTCATTAAAGCTGTATTGCTCTGCAATTTTTCTATTGTAACACTGTTGCTCTGCGCTTCAAAGAAAGTCGTCATATCATCGACGGTGCGCAGCGCATTTTTTTCCTCGCTATTAATGAGCCATGTTTGCAAAGCAATGTACAATACGATGGATATAAGTGCATAGCTTACAAAAATCGTCACCCCTACAGCAAGCATCCATTTAGATTTTAATGATAGTCGCAGCAGCTTTTCGTATATTTTCCTCATCCGCGCATCACGTATCCTACACCTCGTACTGTTTCAATATACGGGTCATTATTCGTTTGTAGTTTTGAACGCAAATGACGGATATATACATCAACGACATTCGTTTCCACCTCTGTATCAAAGCCCCAAACCGTTTCTAGAATGAGTTCGCGCGTACACACATGATTTTTGTTTTCCACAAGCAATTTCAATAAATCGAATTCCTTCCGTGTAAGATCGATCTTTTTATTTTCAAATTGTACTTCATAAGCATTTACATCTATTTCCAGATTACGCACAATTAACTGTTTTGGGCTTTGTGTATGCTTTACCCTTCTTAAAATAGATCGAATCCGCGCAAGCAGCTCTTCAATTGCAAAAGGCTTTACAATATAATCGTCTGCGCCTGCATCAAGTCCAGCCACACGATCCATTACTTCATCGCGAGCCGTAATTAAAAGAATGGGCACATCGCTCTTCTTTCGTATTCTGCGGCAAACTTCAATGCCATTTAACTGAGGCAGCATAACATCCAGCAAAATACAATCAAAATCTCCGGTGTCCGCCAATTCGAAGCCTGTTCTTCCATCATATGCGACAGCCGTTTCAAATTGTTCATGCTGGAGCTCCAATTCCAAAAATCGGGCAATGCTTTTTTCATCTTCAATAATTAATATTTTTTGTTTCATCCTTTACCCTCTCCCACACGATCAAATGCCATTGTAATTAGTTTACCATGTGCATATCCGAAGTTAAAAAAAGAGTACGGAAAATCCCCGCACTCCCCATCTTTATTGCTACATACTGCTAATGCAGTAATGATTATGTGACATTTGCTTAGCTTTATATAAAGCTTGATCCGCTAAATCGATTAGCTCATCCAAATTTTCACTATGCTGCGGATAAATCGAAATACCGATGGAAACAGTCGGGGAAAAATGAATTCCTCTTATCGTCCATCCTATTTGCAGCTGCTGTTTTATCCGTTCCATAATTTGTTCAATTTGAAGCATCCGCTCTTTAATATTTGCAGACAATCCTGTAAAGACAATTAAAAATTCATCGCCGCCTAACCGGACAATTAAATCTTCATGGCGCACACTTTGCTCGAGGGAATGGCCAAATTGAATTAGAAACTCATCCCCTACATCGTGGCCATATACATCATTTACTTGCTTGAAATTGTCGCCATCGAGATAAAAAATAGCTAGGCTCGTATTGGAAAGATTTGCATTACTCAAAATCATGGGAAATTCCTTGTATAGCTTTCTCCTGTTGCCAAGCTGTGTAAGACTGTCGTGATACGCTAAATATGTCAGCTTGTCCTCCAGCTGTTTGCGCTCTGTTATTTCTCTTGAAACCATGACAATTTCCGACACTTCATGACCGGGCAGATCAAGCGACATCGTATAATCGCCCTCTGTCCAAATCGGGCTATTGTCTTTTTTATGCAATAATAAATCGATTTTTTGTTCTTCTGCTATGTCAATCTGTCCCGGATTCAATGCTTTGTGCCATACATCTATACTTTCCGGCATCAATAAATGTTCGTATGGGGAACCGATCAATTCGTCCTCTTCATATCCAAGCTTACGGGAATATGATGGGGATGCATATTTAATTTTACCGAATCGATCTGTAACAACGATGAAATCATTCGTATTTTCAGTAATAGCCCGGAATGTACGCTCAATTTTATATAATTCGGACAGTAATTTCTTTTCGGAGGAAATATTGTATTGGACCGTTAAAAACTGATCAATCTCTCCGTATTCGTTCTTAAGCGGCACAATTGTCGAATCCATCCAGTAGATTTCGCCGTTTTTTTTGCGGTTGCATACTTCACTGCGCCAGATTTTCCCTTTTTTTACGGTGCGCCAAAGATTTGAAAAGAACTCCTTCGAATGATGTCCGGAATTGAAAACATGATGTGTCTTTCCGATTAGCTCTTCTCGGCTATACCCGGTATTTTTAATAATACGATCATTTATATCGATAATGACCCCGTCCGCATTCGTAAAAATAACATCCGCTGCTGAGCTAATCGCATTCTTGAACATTTCCAATCCATGTGACGCTGTGCGCAAAGCTTCCCCCTGTCTAATAAACGCAGTAATTTCCTGCATGATAATAAATACAGCAATAATATCGCCATTGCTCGTCAACGAGGAAAAAGTAGCAGTAAAACAGCGACGGTCATTGTTTTTATCAATAAAATACAGCATTTTCGATTGTATGCTTTCGCCATTTTGCGCACGCAGTAAAAAATTCTTCAGTCTTGCTGCACTTTTCTCATCGATAAATGGCAATTCAAATAGGCTTTCATCATGAGGACTTTCCATTTGAATATTAAACTCCTCAATAAACTTAGGATCCGCTTCAAGTAATTGCATATCGTTGGACACTAATAAAGTTGACAAAAAGGATTTGAAAAATAATGAGCGCATAAATAAATATTTATCTTCCAAATCCCTGCTTAATGATACTTCTTTTGTGATCGCCAAAATATAGCTTTTCCCGTCTTGCAGCACCGGTATAGCTGTCGTTCGCTGTTTTCGAACTTCCATTTTTTCATACGTATAATCTTCGAATTCAACCTGTTTCTCGTCTTTTAGTGTTAAATCATAATGTTGAATTATCGTTTTCGCTAAGTGGGGCGGGATCACCTGCTCGATAAATTTTCCTGAAGGATTGATATTTATTAGTTTTATCGCGGCTTCATTGACAAAAATATATCGATACTGCTGTCCCACTTTCTCCATAAAAAAAACAGCATCATTACTATTCGCAAATAATAAATTTAATTGATTAATAGAAAAAATGGAGCTCATTGTCTATATCCCCCTATTGCACTATTCTCTACATATAGCTTCTTAACTTATTTTCTGCAAAAATATTACATTTCTCATATTGTACTTGCTCATCCGTTAGAAAACAATTCATAAAAATCATTTTATCACCAATAAGCTCAAATTCATAATAACCAATAATGGTTGCATTTCCGATTAGTGCTAATTTCCATTCATCATGAATTTTGGAAACTTCGCATTGAACGAAACCACCAGGGTTGTATACGGTCACCTTATTCTCTGTGACGAATTTTTCAATCGTCGCAATAAGCACTGAGGCGGTCATCGCCGTACCACAAGCATTTGTAAAGCCCACACCACGCTCAAAAGTGCGCACGAAAATTTCATTTGGCGAAAGAGGCAATACATAGCTGACATTCACACCATCCGGACAATATTCATTATCCGCATTTAAAAAAGAAGCAAGTTGCTGTTGATGTGATGTATTTTCTATATATTTTTTGTCTACGATTCCTATTAAGTGAGGATTAGGTACAGAAACCGCAGTAAATGGAATTTCGTGCGAAAATGCGGGAATTGGTTCATGCTGCTGTTGTACTTTGTTTTCAATCGTCATTGGCAAAGAAGATAAATTAAATGAAATCGGCGAAATTTCAACAGAAAAAGTAGGCAGCTGCTCAAAAATTGACGCTGCCCTTCTAATATTCAAACATGCATGCATCGTCTCAATAGTCGCTTCATCTACGCGCAATTTTTCGCATATATAGCGGGCGACACAGCGCAATCCATTGCCGCACATCGAAGCTTCCGAGCCATCCGCATTGATGACACGCATTTTAGCATCCGCAAATTTTGATGGCAATACGAGGAGCAGACCATCCGCGCCCCCATTATTGGACTGATCGCATAATTGTTTTGCCGCTTTCACAAAATCAATCTGCTCATCATATAATGCTTCGTATAAATAAAATGTATTGCCTGAACCTTGAACTTTAGCAAATTGTACTTTCACTTTTTTTGCCTCCACATTCTCTTTATTACTATATTATACTTTGCAAAAAAAATACCTTTTCATCGGCATATTTAATATTTATATTTTTCAGAATATAAAGATTTTTAATAGAAAAAAATGTTTTTTTCGAGCTTGAAAGTTGCAGAAAGAGAAGATATTATAATAAAATGTAGATACAATTCTTATTTCGATATTGTTTTTCATTGTCTAGGATAGAGCGAGACATACGAATTATGTACAATAGTTTAACGTCAAATTCTTTTAGGTAAGATCAAGTTCGAAATGACTGTTGCCTTATGATAAAGAACCTTTTAGCATTAGAAGATTATTTACACAATTTCTTTACAACAGGCTCTACCATTTTCTTCTTAAAAGGAGGCGTTTCACATGTTAAAACAACGAGAACTTCACGAAACTGCAGAGCTATACGAGCTATTACGTCATCCATCCGTATTTCCATTCGTACGTCATAAAGCAGCTTCAGCAGAAGAGTACTTATTTATGACAAAGCAATTAATTGAAGAAGAACAGAACGGTTTAACGATTTCACGTACGATTGTCGATGAATGGGGTGCTCCTATCGGGACAATCAGTATTTTCGATATTCAAGAAGGTGCTGGTTTTTTAGGCACTTGGATTGGAAAACCATTTCAAGGATTAGGCTACAATCAAAAAGCAAAACTAGCTTTTCTGAATGAGTTATTTTTTGAATTTGAATTCCATACAATTTTTTTGCGTATCCGCGAGGAAAATGGGCGCTCACAAGCAGCGGCGTTAAAATTACCATATGTAGTGGATGCCGAGCTTACAAATCCATCGCTTTTTAACGAAATTAACCAAGGCGCCACTAAATTTCGCCTATACAAAATTCCGAAAGACTTATTCTATTTAACAACTGCTTATGCGCATGAGGAAGCTGAAGAACAAGCAATGTAATAAAAATCAAGGGGCTATCTCAAAAGTTTTGACTTTTGGTTAGCCCCTTTTCTCATTTTTCATATTGTGTAATTAATGCAACCATTTCTTGCGGTGTTTTTGGTTGTTCGACATCAAGCATTTGATCGATCATCTCATCGGCATGCGCTACAAGCTTGTTGATCGCTTGTAAAAAAGCCTCTTTTGTCAATGTTTCTTCATCCAATACTTGTGCAAAGCCTTGTTTTTTAAATAAGTTTGCATTTAAAATTTGATCCCCGCGGCTTTTGGCTGCTGAAAGAGGGATGAGCAGCATCGGCTTATGCAATGCCAAAAACTCAAAGATTGAATTTGATCCTGCACGCGATACGATATAATCTGCCGCATACAAAAGGTCGGGTAATTCTGTCGTCACATATTCAAATTGGCTATAGCCTTGCAAACTTTCAATTGTTGTATCCAGATTCCCTTTTCCGCATAAATGAATAATTTGATAATGTTCGAGCAATGTTGGCAAGTTTTCCCGAAGCGCCTCGTTAATGACAACCGAGCCTAAGCTTCCCCCCATGACTAGCAGCACCTTTTTGTCTGTCATGAATTGGCACAGTGCTAAACCACGCTCACGATTCCCCTCAAAAAGCTGCTGGCGAATAATAGAGCCGGTGCATGTCGTCTTGTCGCTCGGCAAATGCTTCATCGTCTCTTTAAACACCGTAAATATATGCGATGCAAAAGGTAGTGAAATTTTATTCGCCAAACCTGGTGTAACATCAGATTCATGCACGACAACCGGGATATCCGCCAATTTTGCCGCTATCACGACCGGCACCGATACAAATCCGCCTTTTGAAAATATAACGGTAGGTTTCACTTTTTTTATAATTGAAAATGCTTGCGTAACCCCTGCCAATACTTTGAATGGATCTGTAAAGTTCTGCATCGAAAAGTAGCGGCGCAGCTTCCCGCTTGATATGCTGTAATAAGGCAATGATGGGAAAGCATTGCTTATCAGTTCTTTTTCAATGCCGTCATGCGAACCGATGTAATGGACATCGTATCCTGCCTCTATTAATGATGGAATGATTGCCTCATTTAACGAAACATGGCCAGCCGTTCCTCCACCTGTTAAAATAATTGATTTTTCGTTCATAAATTTCTCCTAACAAAACAAATGTCATTTCATATATTTTATGCAACATGATAATTCATCATGCTTCGATAAATTTCTTAATTATTTAGCATGTTATTTTATTAACATTTTTTACTAATATAGCTTTTCAAAAATCAGCAGCTGTTTCTATGTATACAAGCTAACTATTTTCATTATTTCAAAAAAGTATTTTTTTCGTAATTTCTCCCTTCTCACTGCATAAAATTTCCTCGTTTTTTTTATAGAGCATTATAAAGTATATCGCCTATTGTAGCATAATTGAACATGTTATAAAATATTTGCTTTAAATTTGCTCGAGCATTATCGATATTTCCTACTATAAATATGTCAAAATGCGAAAATGATTATTATTTAAATAAAGGAATTTAAATGTAAAAACTACCCTTTCCATTTCGAAAAAGGTAGCTGCATTTTCTTTATTTTTTTATAAATTGCTGTGTCCAAATATTGCCGTCTTGTACATACCCGACACCGATATGCGTGAAATCTTTATTTAAAATATTCGCGCGGTGTCCTGCTGAATTCATCCAGGCTTCTACAACTTGCTCTGGCGTTTTCTGGCCTTTTGCAATATTCTCTCCTGCAGATTTATAAGAGATGCCCAATGCTTTCAAGCGGTCAAACGGGCTGCCGAATGTCGGTGATGTATGCGAGAAATAATTATGGCTTTTCATATCTTGGGATTTTTCACGCGCTGCTGCCATAACTGCCCGATCTATTTGCAATGCCTGTAAACCGTTTTTGGCGCGCTCCGCATTTGTTAGTTCAACAACTTTTTCTTCAATCGACAATATTTGATCTGTCTTTGTTTGATCATTGTTTGTAGTAGTTGCTGTTGTTTTTGCTGATGCCGCAGAATTTGTCGGGACGTTTGCCGATTCCTCTTTTTTTGCTGCTTGCTCTTTTTCGATTGGAGTTGTCTTCTTCTCCGCATTTTTTATCGTCAATTTTTGTGGTGTTGTTTTTACAGTTTTAAAGTAATTATTCAACTTTGTTTTATAGTCGGATGTCGATTGATAATGATTGATTGTTGTTGATTTGCCCCCCTCGATCGCGTTCGCATTCGCAACGGGTGCTTGTGTTGCAAAAAGTATTACTGCACAAAATGGTAGAATTAGTTTTTTCATTTTGTACGCCTCCTTTCGTGATTACATCGTAAATGTAAAATCATTAAAAAAAGGGCCTATAAATTGGTAAACTGTCCATCTACCAATTTATAAGCCTTAAAATCTCGCTTAATTCTGCTGTTTTACGATAAATTTATCCAGTTTCCTCAAACATTGCATCTGAAAAGCTATTGACGAATTATGAATGACCAATTACTTCGACATCTTTTATGTTTTCGCCAATCATTACTAAACTCGGTGCCATCTTCACATATTCAGGCAGCCATTGCACCATGCCGTACGCATATTGAAACAGCATTGGATTCTTAATTCCTTCAATAGGCACATATCCTTTCATCCGGTATACGGTATCCGGCAATGCACGCACCCAATTTTCAAACTGCTCTTGTGTGAAGCTTCCATCAAATTGAATTAGCCGGGAGCCTAAATTAAAGCTCTCCCCGATACGGGCAGGTACAATATCTTTCTTTGAAATACGAGCAGTCGATTGCATATTGTGCAATAGTTTCAGTGGAACGCGCGCATTTGTCGTTTGCAAAATAAAGGCATTCGGGTTGAATCCTTGCAGCTCATATACGACTTGCGCTTGTTCTGAATCAGTTAGCAAGTCTGTTTTATTCGCCAATAGTAAATGTGCATGACGAATTTGCTCCATGAATAGCGAGCGAACTTGCGGTGTCAGGCTGGAGCGGTCCAGCCATAGGCGACTATCGGCAACCGTAACGATTCCTTTAATATTCAACTGTTCCGCAAATAGCGGCGAATAGACAGCATCGAGCGCTTCTACCGGATGTGCGGCACCTGTTGTTTCAATAATGAGCACATCAAACTGCTGGTCGTGTAAAAGCGATTGAATTTGCGCTTCGGTCTTTTCTGCACCGCTACAGCAAATACAGCCTTCCAGCATTTCTTTCAATGGGACATCCTCTTCTACCGCCTGTGAATCAAATGGAAGTTTTCCTAATTCATTCATAATAACAGCAGGTTTTAAATTGGCTTCTTTAAGTTGGCGTATTACATCTATTAACATGGATGTTTTCCCACTACCTAAAAATCCACTGAATAAATACACATCTTTCATGTTTTCACTTCCTATAATAATGGACCGGCAATAAAGTGATATGCACTTTTTACCAGCCCATCTTTTTTATTCGCCAGCAGATGTTTCCGCTGCCTTCACACCTAGTAACTCTTTTGCCTTTAAAATTTGCGGATCATCTGTTTTCAGTTTTTCGCTAATTGCATCCATTAAGGCATATGTCGTATCGCCCGTTAAAATACCCGTTACTTCCAGTTCATTATCTTGCTCATATGCTTTTAATGCAGCCTCTGTCGCTTCATCAAATATTGTGTCCACTTTACCCGGTTCATAGCCCAGCACTTCCAAAATGCGCTCTGCTGTTTTAATGACCGCATGCTCGGCACCTTGTTCGTATTGCTGACTTGGATCAATATAAGGCAATGATGCATAATCAGGATAGTCGACTTTCACGTCAGGGGCGATTCCTTTTTCATTCACCCAATTGCCGTCTGGCGTCAACCATTTGCCTGTAGTGAATTTTAAATTGGCTCCGTCTTCCATATAAATGATTTCTTGCATCGTCCCTTTGCCGAACGAATTTAAACCGACGATTTTTGCACCTGCCGACTCTTTTAAGGCACCTGCCAAAATTTCGGAAGCGGAAGCACTGCCTTCGTCGATCAATACTGTTACAGGCTGCTTATATTTTGTACGATTGTCCGCTGCAACAATTTGCGGCTCTAAATCGCGCTCTTGGATCTGTACAATGGTCTTGCCCTCTTCGACGAATAAGTTCGAAATGTCGATCGCTGCTTTTAAAAACCCGCCAGGATTTTGGCGAACATCCAAAACAATTCCTTTCATTCCTTGTTTTTCGTATTCGGTTAACAGTTTTTCAAGCTCTGCTGCTGTATTTTCGCTAAAAGACGTAATTTGGAAATGTGCAATGCCCGCTTCATCTATATCCCCATATACAGTTTCCACTGGGATATCATCACGCACTAGCGTAATATCAAAGCTGTCTGCGTCTCCACGCTGGATTGTCAAAGTCACTTCTGACCCTTTTTCGCCGCGGATTAATAAGACCGCTTCTGTCGAGCTCATTCCTTTCACGCTTTTGCCATCGACGGCCAGCACCATATCTTTCGGCTGTAAACCAGCTTTTTCGGCAGGTGTGTTTTTAATTGGCGAGACGATCATGATATACCCATTTCGCTCTTGAATTTCTGCACCAATTCCTTGGAAGCTAGAGGATAGACTTTCATTAAATGAATTGGCCTCATCTTTGTTCATATAATCCGAATAAGGGTCCCCCAATGCATCGAACATTCCGTTAATCGCACCGTACACCACTTCTTCTTCATTTACTTCTTCATAATATTTTTGCTGAAGAGCATCATATGCTTCATACAGCTTTTTAAATTCTGTTCGTTCAACCGGCACTTTTACCTCGACAACTTTTTGCTCACCGAATGTTAACGCAAAAATAGTCAAACCGGCTGTACATAAAATTGTTAGGAAAATGAGCATAATGAAGGCAAATGGTTTCAAGCGTATATGCTTGCCGGCAGGCTTTACGCTTTTGACTTGCTGCTCACTCACTTCTGTTTGTTCCTCGTCTCTTTTTTGTTCATCCATTTAAATTTCACCACTCTCATTTTTACACTGACTGATGTCACACTATACCAATAATATCAGTTTACGTGCGACTAGAAAAGGACAGACGCCATTTTTTTTATTTAGTTTCCTATGTAATGGCAAAAAGCAGTGAAATTACGCAAAAGCGAGTTCACTGCCAGCCAATTATTCTGTTTTTGCTTTGTTTTTTACTTCATTAGGTATTTCAATCGATTTTACTACATCGAATTTTGAATAGACAATCTTCGCATCGTTTTCAATAGTTGTTTCCTGGCCGTCGATATTTGTAATTATTTTTAAATCCAAATCAATTTCCTTCGTATCGAATGTGTCTTTTGCAACGACGATATTATACTCAGAATCTTCAAATGACATATTCGCCAAAATGTCGCCGCTCATTTCCATCGATTCACCTAGGCTTGCCCCCATTTGAGCAAGCATAAATTGTTTAAACTTCTCGCCTTCGATATTCAGCGTCAGTAAATAGTTTTCATCATCTTGCTCAAATGCAAAATCATCCACAAATTGCTCAAGCTGTTTCAGTTGCTCTGTCGCATCTGCCTGCGCTCCGGCTTGCGCCAACATTTGGGTATATTGTTCCTCAGGGAGCTTTAGCCATTCATTCGTGTCGCCATTTAGCAAGTAAAATCCGTCTTCCTCAGTCATATACATTTCCAATGGCATTTCATAATTTTCGCTTCCCATATTCATTTCGACCGTGCCTTTAGTGTACATAGCCAGCGGGTTTTGCTGAATGTCCATTTCCAAATTCGAAGCACTCGTTAATTGCATCGTTTCCCCATCCATCATCACGTTCGTCGCTTGATCCATCGTCGCCACCGCATGCACACTCTTCAAATTTTGTTGGCGTTCCATCGCTTTTTCAAATACTTGCTCTAAAGTCAAATTTGATTCATCTTTAGTGCCGCTTACCGGTGCAGCCGTATCACCACATGCTGAAATAAATGCTAATGACATTGCTGTAGCTGTGAAAAAGTATCGTTTTTTCAAAATGCTTCAACCCTTCCTGAAATAAAGTTCACTCATATATACCCTTTTTTAATATATTAATCTCTTCTAAATATGATTATGTTAGAAAATATATGAATGGCATACAGGAAACGCTGATAGATTTATGTACTGGGAAGAACATAAAGTTTGGCAAAAACATATTGGTGGCTTTGTAATCCGGTTGCTGCTTTTCGCAAAGGGGCTGCCAAGAAAAAATCGTGGATATCGATTTTTTCGGACAGCCCCTTCACCCTCTCACCAATTTAATTCAATACTATATCGTTCATGTAAAAATACGTGTAATTCTTTGTACGTAGTCAAACCAATTCCAATCACAATTTCATTTTCGCTCATCTCCGGGGCGATTCTAAGATTTACATCATCAAAAATATGAAAGCCCATAGGCAATGCCTTTATATCTACGCTAATATTATGGGCCGCCTTATTTCGCCAGTAATTCAATAGCCACAAATTTTCAAACAGTTTTTCCTCGATTAGGCCTAATGCATAAACAGAATATAATTTTGTACTGTAATTAGAGCTGGCCATTGGGATATATGTGCTATTATCCTTAAAATTTTTTACTTTCGGCAATTTCTCGTGAATAAGATGATTTATCGCATTTTCACAAAAAAGACTGATTGTGACAATATTCGCTAACGGGTCAACTGTACTTGATATGCGATCGACAAATTTCTTCGCTACTTCTTGACTCATTTCCTTCACCTCTCATCGCTTTGCTCATCGCCACACGAATGCAAAACAGTGTTTTTCCATAGTAAAGCCAGTTTGCCCACAAGGTATATCCGTTATGCCGGATTTTAATGGTACAATTTGTTATTAAAAACAGGTATATGAGCTATAAACAGATTGACTGCTTGTTTATTAACGACTGGAAAAGGGCATTATTTTTAAAAAAGGCGTGGTTTGTTTGAAAATCATTCTTATCGCTTCAATTATTATAGTGCCCGTTTTCATGCTTTATCTTACGAAAAAAAGCGAGCAGTTCCAAATTATTTTGAATGCTGCCGCCGTGATTTCCGTCGTTATTTTCGGTGTCATATTGTCTACTTCTGTTTATCAAATCATTATTGACGACGCTGTATTTATGACGGCGATTCATGCAATTTTTTTAAATCCGTTTTTCCTTCTGACCGGTTCATATTCAGGGGCTTTTATTATTTACCGTCTATTAAAGCTGACAATTGATGAAAGATAATGTTATGGAACGGTTAAAGCATGTTGCCGCAAATAAAGTATATTACTAAAATATTCATGACGCTTAAATCAATGTATTTCCTCTTCTAATATGTTAAACTTATTGGGGTCATAGCGATTATTTGAAGCTATTGCCGGCTTTCGATAGCGAATATCGTTATGCCGGAAAAGCTGTGATACGTCTATTGGAAGGGAGTTTATTTTATGCCGTATTGGTTACATAATACACTTTTTGTTATTTTACTAATTGTGACTTTTGGATGTGTTTCAAGTGGAATAGAGTGGAAATCCAAAGAGAAAGCTGCAGAAAACTGATTACATTTCATTTAGGGATTAGATGAATATGGTAATAGTGTTTAAGTCAAATCACCTCTCCCCGATTAAATTATTCGGGGCGGGTTGATTTTTTCATATTGCATTAAAAAATGAGCACTGTACAAGCATATTTGCTTGCATAGTGCTCATTTTAATAATAATTAATTAATCCTGAATCGCTGCCTCAAGCGCAATAACCATCATATCATTGAACGTTGTTTGACGTTCTTCTGAAGTTGTTACTTCACCTGTCAGGATGTGGTCAGATACTGTTAATACAGTTAGTGCTTGACGGCCGAATTTTGCAGCCAATGTGTAAAGTGCAGATGTTTCCATTTCGACTGCCAGTACACCATATTGCGCCAATTTTTCGTTTTGCGCTTCGTCAGAGTAGAACATATCCGCTGTAAAAATGTTGCCCACACGTACATTTAAATTCGCTTCTTTAGCTGCATTGTAAGCTTTCAATAATAAATCAAAGTCCGCTGTTGGTGCATAGTCAAGCGCACCTCCGAAAATAACGCGGTTCATATTTGAATCTGTTGAAGAAGATTGTGCAATAATCACGTCACGCACTTTAACATCTTTTTGGATCGCTCCGCAAGTACCTACACGAATTAGCTTTTTCACACCGTATTCTTGCATTAATTCAGTAGCATAAATCGAAATCGAAGGTACACCCATGCCTGTACCTTGCACAGAAACACGTTTGCCTTTATATGTTCCTGTATAGCCCAAAATATTTCGCACTTCGTTATATTGCACTACATCTTCCAAAAATGTTTCCGCAATATATTTTGCGCGCAACGGATCTCCTGGTAATAATACGATTTCTGCGATTTCGCCTTGTTTGGCATTAATATGAACGCTCATCAATAAAACCTCTTTTCATCATCATTCTTTTAAATTGTAAACGTTTTCGTATAAATATTCAATCGTTAGACGTCCTTCTTTATAAAAAATAGTGCGCTAAATACAATATTTAGTCAAAAACATAGCCGATTGAATTGTGTCGTACACCTAATTAAACTATACCCTAAAAAATAAGCTGCATGCAAAACATCGATTGCTAGCAGTATTTGCTTTTATACAAATCCCAAAGAATATCAAATGCGCCTATTGTCAAATACTCATTTGATTGAAGTTCAATATAGTTCGAAAGTTCCTCAAAATCATCAGAGGTTTTCGGGAATGCATGATCAACAAACATACTTTCCGCAAAACGGACTTTTTCATCCGCCCATTCTCCCCCTCTAAATGTAAGCACATAATGATAAAATGATTTCTTCAATATATTTCCCCCTTCATATAAATTTTTACAATAAATAGTGTAATATTTCCATTTATGTAGTAGAATAATAAAATATTGACTTTTCAGAAAGATGGTGAGTTTTTTGCGAAAGAAAAAGAAATCAGCGCCTATCAAAGAAAAAAACAACAAAAAGATAAAAAGTGGCAAAACACCATTTAAATTTATTCATCTCATTCGCGGAAAAATATTAATAGCCTTCACTATTTTAATGGCGATTATCCTTTCTATGCAAATATTGTCGTATATTAATATAACGAATTTGCAAAATAGCTTACGTGATTTTGCGGACGAGAATTTAAAGCAGCAAATGCTCATTAATAATCTCGCCTCTGACATCGCAAAGCTTTCAAGCCATGAACAGACATTTTTGATCACAGGCGACGAAAAGTATCTTCAATTATATGAAGATACTAAAGAAGAGATTAATACAAATTTAACTTCTGTCCAAGCTTCACTTGGCAACCATGAGGAAGAGCTTAAAATTGTTGGTCTCATTCAGCAATTTTATGCAAATTATTTATCCTATTCTAAATCGACAATCGAAGTACGTCAAAAATATGGCTATGAAAATGCAGCAAAGCTCTTTTCAAATAGCGGAAGCCAAAACTTTAAAGCATATATTGATGAAAACACGACAAAGCTCATACAAATTCTCGAACAACGCAACGAAGAAACGATCACTGATTTAGAGCAATTTGCCTTAGCTTCCAAAATCTCATTCTTTGTATTGGCGTTGCTAGCGATTATTTTAACTATTTCGCTAGGCTATATATTATCTAAATCGATCCGAAGAAATACGATTGCGATTAATGAATCGATTTTAGACATCGCACAGGCAGGCGGCGATTTAACACGACGTGTAAACTTGAAAACAAAAGATGAATTTTCCCAGATTGCAGACTCTACGAATATTTTAATTGAATCGATTTCAAAATTAATTAAGCGCGTTTCGGACCTTGCGGAAAATGTATCCGGCAGTTCGCAGGAATTGATGGCGTTGGCAGATGAAAATGCCCGCACGATTGATTTGATCGCAAATTCGACAATTGACATTGCCGGTGATAGCACCGAGATTTTAAATAGCATCGGTAATGCAGCAAACGAAATGCAGAAACTCGAGCAATCAATGCATGATCTTAATGAAAAGGCACTAGAGGTTCAGAATGCTGCTTTCCAAATGAAGGAAGCGGCACATATCGGCAGTAATTCTGTCACTCAATCATCCAATGTTATGCTAGAAATAGAAGAAACGATGGCAACTACTTCTGCCACAGTGGAAAATCTCGGCCGCAAATCCGAAAATATTACATCCATTATCAGCACCATTACAGCGATTGCCGAGCAAACAAATCTGCTCGCTTTAAACGCGGCAATCGAAGCGGCGCGCGCGGGAGAACATGGAAGAGGTTTTGCAGTCGTAGCAGATGAAGTGCGCAAACTTGCTGAGCAATCACAACTTGCTGCAAGCGAAGTATCCACTATTGTCGGATCGATTCAAACAGAAGTGAAATCGATTATTGAGCAAAACGAAACGGGTGTACAAAAAGTTATCCGCGGCGTCGAGGTGACGAATGAGACGACCGATTCCTTGCAGAATATTTTGCTGCAAACAGAAAAAACTTCAGACATCTTAACACATATGGTTGGTCAAATCGAGCAAACATTAAACAATAGCCACGATGTGAATTCTTCCTTTGTTCATGTTTCGGCAATCGCTGATAACACTGCTGCCAATACAGAGCGCAGTGCTGCGGCTGCATCACAGGGCTCTGCTTCAATGGAAGAAATTAATGCGTCCGCTGTCGAATTGGCAGCCCAAGCAGACAATTTACGAAGTGTTGTAAGTGAATTTAAAATTTAACAAAAAATAACTCGCTCATGGAGGTTTCCATGAGCGAGTTGTTTTCTATTCAAAAATCTTTAAATAATGGCCATACCCTTCTTTTTCAAGGTCTGCTACGGCGATAAAGCGCAGTGCTGCGGAATTGATGCAATAACGCAATCCGCCCAATTCCTTTGGACCATCAGGAAAGACGTGTCCTAAATGCGAATCGGCCGTTTTGCTGCGGACTTCTACACGTCGCATACCATGTGAACTATCAAAATGCTCTGTCACCTCGACTTCTTCAATAGGTTTGGAAAAAGATGGCCAGCCACAGCCTGCATCATATTTATCCTTTGAGCTGAAAAGCGGCTTTCCGGATACGATATCAACATAGATTCCGTTTTCAAACAAATCATTGTATTCATTCCGGAAAGGTGGTTCTGTTCCTTGGTTTTGTGTCACATGATATTGCATGTCTGTTAATTGAGCCAATCGTTTTGCTTTATCCATTATGTCGCCCCCAATGTTTTTCAATGAACCCCGCGCGGCCTGAGCCGATTGAATAGCGTTCATAATGCGCCGGATTTTTTTTGTAATAGTATTGATGATATTCTTCCGCACTGAAAAACGGTTTTGCTTCTAGAATTTTTACCGCAATCGGTGCTTTAAATTTACCGCTTGCCTGCAAATTTGCCTTAGAAAGCTCCGCAATTTGCTTTTGTGCATCATCATGATAAAAAATTGCCGTTGTATACGATTCACCACGGTCATAAAATTGGCCGCCAGCATCAGTCGGATCGATTAATGTCCAGTAAAGCTCGACCAGTTTTTCATACGGATAAATGTTAGGATCGAATGTGATCTGAACTGCCTCTAAATGCCCTGTTGTTTCACTGCAAACTTGTTCGTATGTGGGATTTTCAACATGCCCGCCTGTGTAGCCTGATACGACCTCGATAATGCCAGGCTGCGTATCGAACGGCTTCACCATGCACCAAAAGCATCCCCCTGCAAATGTTGCTTTTTGTAATGCCATAATAACTACCTCCTAGTTTGATCCGTTTGGAATGATAACTTCCAGTTCTATTTTATCATTCGGCAAATCGATTTCCTTCGCCCGCACCCTTGATCCACTAGCAATATTGATTCGTGAAAGATCAACGTAAATTTCCTCGTCATTCGGCTGGACAGTAATCCATGACGGGAAATTTACTGCACCTTCCATTAGCTTCAATACCGCTTTTGGTTGTATATTAATTTTTCCTACATGGACGGCCTCCTGAGATAAAATAATATTTCCATTGCTTACGATTGGTTCAAAATCCATCTGGATAGGCACTTCAATATTAAACACGGTTAAAGTGCTGTATAAATAAATTTTGTCATCCACAACAAGCTCAACAGGTACTGGAGAATTTTTCATTGCGGCCCCTAAATATTGTTTCGCAATTGCTTCAAATTCCTTGGCTGTCGTTTCTACCGTCAATACATTTCCCTCAATCGCCAATGGTTCATTTCTATTTGTTTGTTCAACGTCTGACGTTAAGAAATAAAGGATGCTTACAACTATTAATAGTACTGCTCCTGCCAATAGCAAAAAGGCTACTTTCCATTTGTTCATATATTCACTCCTCAAATCCTATTAAACCGTCTGACATCTGCTCAATATCACATGTTTGCATCGTTTCAATAATGCGTTTTGCCATGCGATCATACCCTATGCTGTTCGGATGAAAGAAGTCTACATGATATACCATATCCTCATTTGTCACAAATAAATCCTCTACCGATACAAAACAAGCTTTTCCATCTTTTGCTGCAAGTTGTTCAATCGTCATATTCCATTCAGAAATGATCGGTTCAAAAGGTGTCACTTCATCTACTACGATTGAAAATGGGTTGTAAAAACCGACCAGCAAAATCGGAGCTTCGGTATTGACTTTTCGAATTTCGGCAATGATTTTTTCATAGCGTTCAGAAAAACGCGGCAATTCTTTATCGAACATGGATTTTTTCATGGAAAAGAAATTTTTTTTCACGATTTTCATAATATCATTGCCACCGAGCGATATGGAGATGAGATTTGCTTGTGCGAGCTCCTCATCATAATGCCCCCGCTGTAATAATGCGAGCAACTGATCACTGCGCCTTCCATTTTTCCCCCGATTGTCCAGTTCCACAGATTCAATCATCGGCCATTTTTCGAGCTCCTGCTGTAAACGGATTGTATACCCGTAATCTAGGGTTTCATCCCCGACACCGCGTGTCAACGAATCCCCTAAGCCTAAATAGAGTATATGCTGTGCATTTTCTTCTTTACGATCAGACCAGTTAAGTTGAAACACATCGCTTATTATATCAAGGAAGCTCGTTGTTTTTGGCTGTTCCAATTCGGCTTCCGAAACAGATTGTTCATTACTTTCAGTTGATGGATTATCGGACTGTTGCCCTTCTTCTAGCTTTGGGTCAACTGTAATGGAACATGCGGACAAAACAATGACAGCGAACGATGCAATAAATAAACGCCACATACAATCTCCCCCTTTATTTTTTGTTATTTCATTATAAAATATTTTCTGCATCTTTAGGAATGTTTTGCCTTAAAATTGTGGTATATATGGAATCAATGCGATTACTTTATATTATGTTATGATTGAATGATGAATTTCTGCTATTTTGACTTAAAAAAGGTAATTCCAAAGTTTTCATCCTTCAGAATTACCTTTTCTTATTCAGTATAATACATAAAGCCAATTGCGCCTTCACCTGTATGTGTACTGATTACGGGTGATGTAAAGGCAATTTCCACATTCCCTTTATAGCCTGTCGCTTTCACTTGCTCGATTAATGGCTTAACTAATGTGTCCATCGAATTCGCATGGGAAATTCCGACAGATAAAACCTTTTTGCCGTTCGTATCTTTTTCGAATTCGCCCATTAAAAATTTAATGACCTGCTTGTAGCTGCGGGGCTTTGCACAAATCGTCACTTCGCCAATATCCAAATGGCCGATAGGTTTAATGTTAAGCAACGAGCTTACAACTGCCTTTCCTTTTCCGATCCGGCCGCCCTTCACCATATTTTCCAATGTATCCAATGCAACGAAGAGTCTCGTGTTTTCGCGGACTTTATTGACCGCTGCCGCAATTTCCTCAACAGTGGACCCTGCATCCCGTAGACGTATCGCTTCACGAAGCTGGAAAGCTAAACCAAAGGCAATATAGCGTGAATCGATTACTGTTACGTCTGAATCGCTCATTTCCGCCGCTTGGCTGGCGGATTGATACGTACCGCTCATACTTCCCGTCATATGAATCGAAATGATTTTCGAACCGTCTTTTCCTAGTTCATCATACAATTCCTTGAATGCACCTGGAGATGGCTGAGAGCTTTTTGGTAGTTCTTTTGCTGTCTTCAATAAATCAATAAATGTATCCGGTTGCAAATTTACACGGTCTGTATACGTTTTTTCATCAATTTGAACAGTTAATGGCACTACATGTATCCCATGCTTTTGAATTTCCTCATCTGTTAAATCACATGTTGAATCTGTAACGATATGAATTTGACTCAAAAAAAACACATCCTTTTTCTATCTTCTTTACTATTATAAAGAAATCATATTTGTTTACCAATATGACATTTGTCATCGTAAATCGACATTATCTATCATCTTTTCGTAGTGACATATAGCAGTATAACATCATGACATTCAACTATCACGTTTATTCTATTGTCGAATTATACTAGTATAAAGAGGAGTGTGATAAATCATGCAAAAAAACGATGCATTTGATTATAAAAATTTAAAAGAAGAACTGTGGAATGCGATCACACATTGTATTGGACTGGCGATTAGTATTCCTGTCTGTATATTATTGATCATTTATTCCGCGGCAAACGGATCTGCTGTACATATTGCCTCATATTCCATTTTTGGCGCATCATTGATATTGCTGTTTTTAATGTCGACATTATTGCATAGTGTGCCTGAAAAATATAAGCGTGTTTTTTCGATTTTAGACCATTCCTCGATATATATATTAATTGCCGGTACGTACACACCGTTTTTACTTGTAGCAATTGGCGGAACTGTTGGTATCATTATGCTTTGCATTATTTGGACGATCGCGGTTATAGGCGTTATTTTTAAATGCTTATTCATTCATCGTTTCGAAAAATTATCATTGCTTTTATACATTTTTATGGGCTGGCTCATCATTTTTGCGATTCGGCCATTATATAGTTTTTTGACGTTTGATGGCTTTATGCTTCTGCTGTTTGGTGGATTATTTTTCACAGTCGGCGCGATTTTTTATGCTTGGACTCGCCTGCCCTATAACCACGCCATTTGGCATTTATTTGTCATTGCGGGCTGTGGCTGTATGGTAAGCTGTGTTTATTTTTATTTAATTAAATAAAACGGGAGTGCTGAACTTTAAAAATTCAGCACTCCCATTTTTTTATTTTTCGTATATACAATATTGGAAAGTGTAGCCTTCATCTGCTTTAATCGGTTCGCGGCATGATGTTTTTCTCCAATTCCCATAAATCGGGAAGTACGTATCCCCGTTAAAGCTGTTGTGTATATGTGTAATGTATAATCTGTCGGCCAATGCCATCGCCTGCTCGAAAATTTGTGCCCCCCCAATGATCATGATTTCCTCGGCATCTTTCGCAAGCGCTAAAGCTTCTTGTAAGGAGCCGACAACTTCAATTTCGGCTGCTTCATAATGCTCATTGCGGGTAATTACAATATTGCGGCGTCCGGGTAAAGGTCGGCCAATGGATTCAAATGTTTTGCGGCCCATTATAATCGGTTTGCCCATCGTCATCTCTTTAAAATATTGCAAATCGCCCGGCAAATGCCACGGCATCCCATTTTCATAACCTATTACACGATTCTCGTCATGTGCGACAATTAGTGAAATCATAGAATAAACCCTCCATTATACTGCAATTGGTGCTTTTATTGCTGGGTGCGGGAAATAGTTTTCAATCGTAATATCTTCCAACTCAAAATCAAAAATCGATGTCTTATCCTTGTTAAGCTTTAATGTCGGCAATTGTTTTGGTTCACGTGCGAGCTGCTCCTTTACTTGATCAAAGTGATTCGAATAAATATGAGCATCTGCAATACTATGGACAAACTCTCCCGCCTGCAGACCGCATTCATGTGCAATTAAATAAGTTAAAAGCGAATAGCTAGCTATGTTAAATGGTACGCCTAAAAACGTGTCTGCACTGCGCTGTGTGAGCATGCAGCTTAGTTTTCCGTCCGCTACATAAAACTGGAACATTGCATGACATGGCGGTAAAGCTGCTTTACTGCCTTTCCCTCCTGCATCAATCACATCTTCCGGATTCCACGCATTGACGATAATTCTCCTCGAATCCGGGCTTTGCTTAATCAAATTTATCGCATCGTGCAGCTGGTCAATCGATTCACCCTCCGACGTTGTCCAGTTGCGCCACTGTTTCCCGTATACATTGCCTAAATCCCCATATTTCGCCGCAAATTCATCATCATTTAGCACACGCTCGCAAAATGAAGCGAGCTCCTTTTTGTACTGCTCATTAAATGCTTCATCAACGAGTATACGCCGTCCAAAATCCGTCATGTCAGGACCACGGTATTCATCAGATTCAACCCATTTTTTGAATGCCCACTCATCCCAAATATGATTGCTATGTTGAAGTAAATAGCGAATGTTTGTATCGCCTTTCATAAACCATAGCAACTCGCTTGCTACATGTTTAAACGGTACACGCTTCGTCGTTAGCAGCGGGAAGCCTTCCTGTAAATTGAAGCGCATTTGATAACCGAAAACACTGCGCGTGCCTGTTCCTGTGCGATCGGATTTGTCTGTACCGTTGTCCAAAATATGTTGTAATAAGTTTAAGTATGTATGATCTGCATGTGTCAATTTATTCACTCCTAAACGATGTTCTTCGTTTATTATAAGTGCTTGTGCGGAGAAATACACGTCCCTGCTAAAAATTCGTTTGAAAAGACTAGTTTTCATAATGTGGCTATCACTGAATTCCGATTTTACTATCCGTATCAATATGTATAAAAATAGGCATTATAAAAGGCGCTACTCGTATTTCGTTTGCTGAGTAGCGCCTTTAGTCAAATGTGTCTAAGTCATCGTAGAGCTCAATCGTTTGCGTCAATTTTTATGTTGCCTCCTTAAGTATTGTTTTATTGTTTTCTAAAATTTGGATCATTTGCTGTAATATTTTTTCCTCGATTTTCGGGGAATTATTTACTTCTTTTGCAATCACTTTCGTCAACTCTAAAATTGTATTTACGTCGAGCTTATGTTTTTCCGCTAATTGGAATGCTCGCCCTAACTGACCGGTTATCATCGGCAGTCCTCCTTTTTCTATAGTATACAAATATTATAACTGTAGTTACATAAAAATTCACCTTTTATATTTAAATTTTTCGAATATTTAGTGGGGAAATAAATTAATCAAATTTGTCCATTCCGATTAATTATGGGGAAGCATTGGCTGCCGCCGCCTGATCTGCTTTTACACAGTCGATTGCCACGACAATCGCTATAATGATTTTTTCATACGCTTCATCATTTACTTGGATTTCATAGCTATCGCCGAATGACAGCCATTTTTTGTTAACGCGTCCAATTACACTTCCTGACTTATACACTTCAAAATTCATATCCCACCAGTTTCCGCTTACTTCGATTCCCTCTGCATCAATGGAATAGCTCGCTTTAAAAAATGTAAAATCTTTTTTGATTGTCATCAATTCCCGACCATCGACTTCAATAAAAAATGTAGGGAGCCAGCTAAACACCTTTTTCGTAATTGTCGCTATCTCATCTCGGGAAGTGTTGAATATAGAATAGCTTTTTGGGATTTGCAGAAATGTCCCTTCAACAAAATATTGATCGTTTTGCCGTTCATCCACAATAGTAAAACGGCCGCGTAAACTCATCACTTTTTGCTTCATATACAATAGCTTCATCCGACCCCTGCTTTCAATCATATTTTAATCAGTTACAATCAGGTGTATGCCTCCCAGAATTTTTTTCGGTTTAGGCCCACAGACTGGTAGCGAATACTTTATTATTAAGATAGCCATTTAGGCGGTGTGTTTTTGCTCCAATAAATATCTCCAAGGTCATAGTGTTTCGAATAGTCATCTTCAAATGTATGATAATGGAAGTTGTAATAATAGCCTTCAAAAGGGCGATTTTCAGTACGTACATGGAAGCGTATAACGTCCATTTTCGATGCATTATCTACAATGTGGAATATTTTTTCCGAATAATCCCCACTAGGCTTTTCGGAGATTATTAAATTGCGAAGCTTGTCTTCCCCTGTCCTGTCAACAGTCATCGCGATTGCTTCTTCGATTTTCGGGAAGATTTTAGACTCGAATTCCTGTTCGATGACAGGTCCAACACGGGTGCCGAATTTTATGTAAGATTGCTCTTTTGCTGCGGATACAAAATATGCAGTTGTAGGAAGCGGTTCTTCTACTAAAATATCATCAAGCTGATAGGCAGATGTAATATGATTGTCACTTGGGCGATCAAAAATGGATTTATCATGCCGATCCCCTTCAAAGTTTGCCCAAATTTCGTGCTTTGGTGTAATTAAACCAAACGATAATAATGCGACTGATACAACAAGAGATTTATGAAGCCATTTCTTCATGTATACCACCTACTTTAATTATGTATAATTTTTAACACTCTATTATAATTATATACGAATCAACTAAGAAAAGGTTTCATCTTTTTCCTAATCATTGTACAATAAAAAGGAAGATATTGTAGGTTATTTAAGGGAGGTTTACAAAAAATGGACATTGTAATTGGTCTTGGTTTATTGGTAATGCTTGGTTATATGACTTCTTTATGCTTCACGGACTAATATTTATTTTTACCTGCCATCCAATAATTGCTGGATGGTTTTTTAGTTCAATAAATTGGACAAGGGGCCCCCACTTAACATGGGGACCCCTTTAGTATTTAATAGATAGCATTATAAATAAATGAAAGTCTCAACCCGATCATCCGGGGAATTTATATCTCATTCGGAGTAGCATAACTCCAGTTTTAACCGCGGTAAAATTCCACTAATCTCTTCTAACTTAAGCAACATAGTCCCAACCTGCTACTATGTCCTTGCAGCCCTTAAGCTTGCGCCAGTGTGAATAAGTATCCTCAAAAACACTAGCAGAAATGCCAATTCATTTATAGCACTATCTAAAATAGCACGTAAATATCATAGCATATATGTTCGATTTTGTAAATTAATCGGGTTGTCGTGCAAATTTATTCATTGTCCGCTATACTTGAAAAATCGGAATTTAAAAGGAGCTATAAAAAGATGAATGAAGTTGAAACAACATTATCAATCCAAATGAAACGCATGGCAGTGACACTTCTTGATATGGAGCAAAGCCGTTTCGTGTCTGCAAGTGAGACGATGGATTTATCCGCCTTGCAATCTGAGGTGTATAGTAAGTTTTTCGAAGCATACATAGATGCGACAATGAATAGCCCAAAATCGGTCGCATGTAAATTCCTGGATCGCGACAATGATATTGCGACAAAAATCAATCGCTATGTCGAATATCCGGATGATACGCATTTTTTATCGCTGACAAATGATTTGTCAAATAAGCTGTACCAAATTATGCAAACAGTTTCAAATAGTAATGGGTCGGTATTTGTTGCCCATATTGAGCTAATCGGCGAACAATATATATTGCTGTTAAAGCTCGATCCGAAAGATGCTGTGCAAATTGATCTGGAAACACTGCACCTGAAAACAATCGGAAATATTTTGCCTGATGCTTCGAGTCGTGTGCAAAAATGTGCGCTCATTCGCATGAATTACGACCCGCTTGAAGAAAATGTATACGTCCTTGATAAACAGTCCGATGGGGAACCCGCCAAGTTTTTCATGGAGACTTTTTTACAGGCGACACCGATAGCATCGGATAAAAAGAAAACGAAAATGCTCATGAAGGAATTATATGAAAAAATTGCAGAATCATTAACCGAAGAAGAAACGCCGCGTCTTCAAAAAGCAATTGATGAGGAATTTGAAAACGGCAAATATATCGAGCTGGATGCATCCGTACATAATATTTATGAAGCGATTGCCCCCGAACAGAATCGTGAAGATTTTATCGAGCAAGGGGCGAAATTGTTTATCAATGAATTTACAGATCGAAATCCCGACTTTACCCCTACTTTTGAAGTGAAGCGCGATGATTTATATGTCGTTTATAAATCTGCCGAGGGCGAAATATTGTTCCGCTATGATAAACGCCTTGAAAATATTGATGTAAAGCATGATCAAGTAAACGGCACATATACGATCACTATTCGAGATGCAGATTCACTTGACTTTACATTACATAAAAAACCGCTTTAATATAAAAAACAAGACTGCATTGAAAGTCATTTCAACTTTTAATGCAGCCTTTTCCAATTATTTTGAAGTTAGCGCTATAAATTCCGCTACGTCTTTTTCACAAAGCGCGATTCCCTTCAGCCAGAAATCCTCGTTTGTAATATCTTCCCCTAAATGCTTCATCGCTAAATCCTCCACCGTCATAACGGCAGTATCACGCAATAATGCCATATACTTCTCCTCGAAGCCTTTCCCTTCCTCTTTCGCCTTTGCATAAATGCTTAACGAGAAGAGGTAGCCAAATGTGTACGGGAAGTTGTAGAACGGCACACCTGTAATATAGAAGTGCATTTTAGAAGCCCAGAAGTGTGGATGAGTTTCGCCTAAGCCCCCTCCATGTGCTTCAATTTGCGCTTCTTCCATTAATTCGTTTAAGCGGCTTGTCGATACGATTCCTTTTTTGCGCTCTTCATAAAAACGTGTTTCAAATAAATAACGTGCATGAATATTCATGAAAAATGCAACCGAACGTTGAATCTTATCTTCCAATAACGCGATTTTTTCTTGCTCATTCGAGGCTTCTTCAACGGCTGCGTCAGCTACAATCATTTCCGCAAATGTCGAAGCCGTTTCAGCGACGTTCATAGCATAGCGACGGTTCAAAGGATGCACAGGACGGAGTGCATAAGAATGGAAAGCATGACCTAATTCGTGCGCTAATGTAGACACATTTGACATTGACCCTGAGTATGTCATGAAAATGCGCGATTGCTCAGACAAAGGCATCCCTGTGCAAAATCCGCCTGGACGCTTATTGTCGCGGTCTTCCGCCTCAATCCAGCCCTCTTCAAATGCCTTGCGTGCAAAGCTTTCCATTTCCGATCCGAAGCGGCCGAAATGTTTTAAAATAAACTCGGCGCCTTCCTGATAGGAAATTGTTGCTGTAGAATCTGTTACAGGTGCGTCAAAGTCGAACCAATCCAATTTCTCAGTTCCCAAAAGTTTCGCTTTATGCGTTAAATACTCAGCAAATGTCGCTTTGCGTGAAGTAATGGCTCCCCACATCGCGTCAATCGTTTCTTGCTTCATACGGTTAATCTGCAGCGGCTCTTTTGTCACCGATTCCCATCCGCGCTTTTTATATACGGCTAAACGGAAGCCTGCCAAATGGTTTAATGTTTTCGCGAAAAACTCTTCGCGCTCTGTAAATACTTGCTCTAAAGCATCAAATGCCGCTTTGCGAACAGCGCGGTCTTTATGTGAGCTTAAGTTATTTGCCTGTCCTACAGATAAGAGCTTTTTCTCGCCTTCTACTTCGACTTCCACTTTAATATCGCCAATAAGCATACTATAAAGCTGTCCCCATGAGCTATAGCCATCAACACCTAATGCGGAGATCAATGCTTCTTCTTCTTCGGATAAAGATTCCTTCGATTTTTCCCGCCATTCCGTCAAAATGAATTCGAATTGAGCTAGCTCCTCTGTGTTCGCCAATGCATCAAATACTGCTTTTTCAATTTTTCCAAGCTTTTGGTTAAAGCTTTCCAAAATTGGCGACAAATTTGCCGCAACGCCTGATAATTGCCCTTGTAGCAATAATGCTTCACGATCTGTCGTATCTTGCGCCGTTAAACAAGAGAGCATCGCACCCGCTTGTGAAACATGCATCATTACTTCCTTAATGCTTTCCAAAATGGATTGAACGGCTAGTGCCGCACCACTATCTGTCGGCACTTCAAAGCTTTCCACCATTTCCTTTAGTACATCAAATTTTGGATTCAAGTTTTCAATATGCTCTTTTAATTGTGGGGATGCACTTCCTCCCGGGAAAAATACATCTAAATCCCATACTTCTGGATATTTTACGTTTGTCATGCCATTGCCTCGCTTTCTGAATTGTAGTTCAATTCCCATTTTACTAAAAAATTAATAAAAATGCTCGGAAATATTTCGGATTTTGAAATATTTTCGAGCTTATTGGGGCTGGCATTCGATTTTATAATATAGGGGATAGTAAGCGGGAAACGGATTCGCGTATTTTAGTCCATGTATTTCGTTGCTCGTAAAGCTCTTTTGTCAATTCGAAGCTATCTTTCTCGTCTACTTCAAATAGCTTTCTGCAGTTGACCGCTATTTTTTCATCATATACAATCGCGTTAATTTCGAAATTTAAGCTGAAGCTGCGGACATCGATATTCGCGGTGCCAATCGTTGCCACCTCATCATCAATGACAAGCATTTTTGCATGCAGAAATCCCTTTTTATACCGGAATACTCTGCCTCCATGTTCAAGCAAATCCCCGCCATAGGCAGAATTTGCGCCATAAACGAATGGATGATCGGTATTTTCAGGGGTCATAATGCGTACATCTACTCCCGATGAAGCGGCAATTTGAACCGCATGTAAAAACGCTTCATCCGGCACGAAATACGGAGATTGAATATAAACATACTTTTGGGCGCTTAAAATCATGCGAATATAGCTGTTTTTAATCGATTCGAAGTTTGTATCCGGTCCACTCGAAACAATTTGCACAGGCGTGTCCGAATCGACCGTAAACGAAGGAAAATATTTTTGGTCGACCGCTTTAAACTCTTCATTTCTTGCTTGATGCCAGTCAAATAAAAAATGTGCCTGCATATTGTAGACGGAATTGCCTTCGATTCGCAAATGTGTATCACGCCAATAGCCGATTTTCTCATCAAGGCACGCATATTCATTTCCAATATTAAACCCGCCTATATATCCGAGCCGACTATCAATAATGACTAATTTGCGATGATTCCGGAAATTAATGCGCGGATTTAAAAGCTTTAAATATGAGGAAAAGAAAGCTTCTACTTGCCCGCCTGCATCAATCAGCTGTTGGAAATCCTTTCTTCGTAGCTTCCGCGAGCCTAAATCATCGTAGATTATCTTTACCTCCACGCCTTCGTAAGCTTTTTTTATAAGCGCTCTTAAAATACTTTTTCCAACGTCGTCCATTTTAAAAATATAATATTGAATATGAATGGATTGCTTTGCATTTTCGATATCCTCTATGACAGAGCGAAACTTTTCCTTGCCTTCAGATAAAATACCGACATCATTTTTAGCACTTAACAATGCATGGTTGTATTCAACATTCATCTTGATTAATGGGGCGTGTTTTTCGGCTATATCGTTCGGGAATTCATATGACCCATCTTCCATAGCGCTTTTTTGCTCCTGGAAAATTTCTATCGTCTCTTCCTGCTGTACGGCATGCCAACGAACGAAATGCTTTTTCTGTAAGTTGCGTCCAAGCAATAAGTATAATATGAAGCCAATAATCGGCAAGAAAAACAGGACAAATAGCCATGCCCATGTAGAGGATGCACTTTTACGGCTTATAAAAATCAATACGAGCGCAAATAATAAGTTCAGTACATAAACAGCAATTGTTAAAATGCTGGTAAGTGCCAACAAAGTCGCCCCCCTTTCATAAAATGATTTAAATATAGCCTTTCATAATAAAATACCAGCCGATTGTAAATAGAGCCAAAATAAAAAGCTGCCGCCACTTTGTCATTTCTAAAATGCCGATATATTCCCTCATAAATGCATTTGGAATATAATACAGCGCCGTTTTCGAGCCAATCCCCACTGCTTTTAATTGGACTTTTGCAGCATGCATGCTTGCGCGATATACGTGGAAATTATTCGTTACGAAAACCCCATGTGCATTCGGTACCCGCTCATCAATAATCGCTTTTGAGAAGAGCAAATTTTCAAAAGTTGTTGTCGACCTGTCTTCTGCAATAATTTTGTTTGGTTCAATATGATGTTTTTCAATTATATACTTCTTCATAGCACAGGCTTCTGATACGAGCTCATCACTCCCTTGCCCGCCTGAAGTAATAAGCAGAGGTTTCTCATTGTATTTTTTATATTGCTTTACGGCCTTGTCTAAGCGGCTCGCCAACAATGGCGGCACACGATCCCCGATTAAACCCGAACCTAAAATGATAATATAGTCGGGTTTATAGGCGATTGGCGTTATAACATAAATCCATGTATAAAGAGCACAGCTTGTAAATAGCCATAAAAAGTAGACGAACAAAGCGACAACATAAAAGTAAAGAAACTCCGATGTAATAGATTTATTCGTATTTAAATATTGATAGACGCTAATGCATAATACGAGAAGTGACGCAATTCCAATGCCTGAGATAAATAAGTTGCGAATACGCCGCCCTTCCTTTTCCATTAATATTTTGCTGTTGAAAAATGTAATAATCGATAATAGCAGCAACATAAATGGAATGAACGCAAAGATCAGTACCGATATTGAAAGATAGTAAAGTTCGTTGTCTTCTTCTATTTTAAAAAATGTTTCGTTTAAAAAATATAGCACAAAGGCGATTAATATGAACCCGAGCCAATAGACGTTAAAAAAACGGCTGCGATCCGTGAAAAATAATATAATGAACATTGCTACTAAAAATGCCATACAATCCCCCGCTTCCATTAATGAACAGCTATTTCCGTTATTTTGCTATTCCCATCATACTGAATTTTAATTCAAATGTTAAAAGTTATACAAAAGAAAATATCGCTCACTAATATAGTAAGCGATGAGGGCTATTTCATATTTCATTAAAATTATGTTCCAATTTTGCCTTTTTCAAGCTATGATGCAATGCAAAACGCTGCAATCCTTTTGCGCCCTGTATGGCATCACTTGCAAATTGATCAAAAGCTTCCAGATTATTTTCGGTTAATGCCAGTTGTGCTTCAATCGCAGCTTCCATCCATTTTGTGTTTAAAGGATAGCTTTTTGCCTCTTCCCGATTGCCTAAAAATGCTGCAATGCATGCTTTGCCATATGGCCCGTACTTTGTCCCGGGGAGTTTATCGGCAAAATATCGGGCACGTTCCCAATCATCGAGGCGAATGGCGCGATTCATCTCATATGTATTTTTAATAACTGGCTGTCTATAATGCGCAATGACACGCTCCATTGCATCAATTTCCTCTTCCTTTGTACCTTCTTCAACGACAAGCAAATAATTTAAAAACGGATCTTTTTTGTTTTTTTCAATATATTTTTTTATTTTCCCTAAATCCGTCGATGCATATGCAATGTAATACATACGGCCAATCGAGCAAATCGCAAATAGTACTATAACCGATATTGCTACAGAAAACGGCCAATTAAAAATTGCACTTAATACGCCCAGCAATATGCCTAATACAATCACATAAATCCAATTAATCATTTTTCCACATCCTATATAATTACTTCATTCATTATAGCGCAAACCTTTATCCTTGCAATACATTCACCGTCCCTTTATTCCGGATAAAAAAATAAAGCAGATGCGCACAATATTCATGCACATCTGCTTTTGATTCATTTCTTCTTCTTTAAATTTTTTGAAACTTGCTTCCATTTTCTTTTTTCGGCGAGCATAGCATCTGTACTCGCTTTTGTCTCGATAAAGGCAAGCTCTCGCTGCAACTTAAAATAGCTTGCCAGTCGGGAGGAATCAAGCCCGCCTTCATTTACTGCCTGTAAAACCGCACAGCCAGGCTCGTTTTTATGTTTGCAGTCTCTGAAGCGACAGTTTGCCGCCAGCTGTTCAATATCTGAAAAGCTTGCACTTAAACTATTTCCTTGATCCCAAAGCTGCAGTTCACGCATGCCTGGCGTGTCGATCAGACATGCGCCTGACTGTAAAACAACAAGTTCACGATGTGTTGTCGTATGGCGTCCCTTTGCATCATCTTCGCGAATATCGGACACTTTCATTTGTTCCGCGTTTAATAATGCATTTGTGAGCGTCGATTTACCGGCACCTGAAGAGCCTAGTAAAGCCGCCGTTTTCCCTTCTGTTAAAAATGCGTTTAATTGAGGAATTCCTTCACCTGTTAATGCACTAACCGCTAAAATGTCCACACCGAGTGCGACCGTCTCCACCTCTTTTAAATATGCGGCCACATCATCGCAAAGGTCCGCCTTTGTTAATACGATAAGAGGCGTCGCACCAGAATCCCATGCTGCGACTAAATAGCGCTCTAAGCGGCGTATATTAAAATCGGCATTTAAGCTCATGACAAGCAAAACATAATCCACATTTGCCGCGACGATTTGTTCATCTATTTCCAAGCCTGCCATCTTTCGTGTGAACTTCGATTTCCGTTCAAATAAATGATGGATTATTGCGCGCTCTTCCCCAGGCATTTGCTCGATGGCGACAAAATCGCCGACTGCGGGGTAATCTTTCCTTGAGAAAGCGTGATACGCAAAGTTGCCGGACACTGTTGCCAAAAATTCCCCATGCTCTGTCATGACACGATATGAATGCTTATGCTCCAATACGACCCTGCCAACAAATTTTTGCGTCATATCAAATGTGAGTGATTGTAATTGTGTTTCAAAATACGTTGTAAATCCTAATTCCTGTAAATTCAAATGAATTGCCTCCTAATGGCGTATAGTTGTATTTTGTTTTAGGCAAACAAAAAGCCTTATGACCAGCAATTTTGCTCGTCATAAGGCTCCATACGCACAGTTAAGAAGCGTGATCCGTCTAAATTAAGAAGGCACACTGGTGGCGAATGTCATATGACAAGCTCAATTGCATCGATTCAATCTCATGTAACTTTGTCATATCCATCACCATCTTTCTTGAATTATTATTTTAATTATACTAAAATATAGAATGTTTTGTCAATACAATTCCACTGTATTTTTTAAAATAGTTAACAGTTCAAGTAAATCTTCCATTTTTGCTTTCCCGTTTTCTTCAGCCAATTCTTTTGTGGCTTTTATATAATCATCGAGCGTGTAATAGCAAAGATAGCCAAACTGCTTTTCTTCCTTCATCATATCGAAATCATCCATTGCGGTCATAAGCAGCTGATCCACTGCTTTTGTTTTTTGTGCAAAGCGCAGTTCCCCTTCAAGCTCGACCACTTGAAACTCTCCATATGCTGTATAGATCGTTTCGACGATTCCTGATAAACCTTTGCTAGGAATTGGATGAAATTCCTTTAACATTTCATTTATTTGCGAACCATATTGTCCATTAAAGGCTCCAAGTGCATCATTAACTAATTGCATATAGTCTTTATTCAATGGGTCATACGCTATATTAAGCTTTTCGAATAAGCGCTGTGCATAAACATCATAAATAAGCTGCTGCTCCGCAAGTAATTTTGCATATTTTTCATCTGTTAAATTAAATTCCCTAAACAATGCGTCATAGCGGAATGCAGTCATATCACTACTTTCTTTTCCCTCCTTAAATGCTTCTAAAAAGCTTTTGATCAATGCTTCCGTTTCTTCTTCTGTTACAACAATGTCCTTTTTTTTCGCATAATCGATAATGGCTGCTTGCTGAAGTACTAAATGAAGCACTTGTTCGTAATTTTCCGCTTTACGGTTAAATTGCATGGATAAATAAAATGTGTCATAATACAGCACTTCAAAATACTGCTTGCTCAACGTTCCCAATCTTTCGTTTTCTTTATTCATCGGCAGCTGTGACCATAAAAATCCTGCTGCGACAAATAATATAACTGCTGCAATGATTGGAAATTGCCAATGGATCTTTTGTTTCTTTTTATATTGTCCATTCAATACACTAGTTTTTATCATTTTTTGCGTCTCGGCTAAATTGCCGAATTGCTCATCAAAAGCTTTTTTTACTTTATTCATGTGAAAGCACCTCCCAATCGGTTTATGGAAGCTTATCCTTTAATAATTTCCGCGCTTTAACTAATCTTGTTTTTACTGTACTTTCGGGAATTTTCATCATTTCCGCCATTTGTGCCGTTTTCAATTCTTCATAATAATGGAAATATAAGACTTCCCGATATTTGAGCGGCAATTTGAATATTGCTTCTCCAATGAGTTTTCGTTCTTCGTCTGCAATGAGTGCATCTTTATTCGTAGTGGACTTTTCTATGTACACTTCCTTAAAAAGCAACATGCGGTATGACCATGATTTCAAATAATTTTTGCTTCGGTTGACGACCAATGTTGTTAAGTAGCTTTTTATTTCCCCTTGCTCCCTGTAGTGGCTTTGCTCATAAAGTTGCAGGAACACTTCTTGTACAATATCTTCGGCACTTTGCCTATTTTTCACATAGACATATGCAAGCTTTAGCATGTATAGACTGTAGTCATCCATCAGCTGCTCGATTTCCTCGTGTGTCAAACGTTTCAACCCCCTTCTGATGATAAAACAAAGCAGCATTCGATTTGGTTTTCAAATTTCTATTTATGAAGAAGAAAATGCATTGTATTTAAACTAAAAACATTGTTTAATCAAATGAATTTTGTTGCATTTACAACAAAATTATTCTAAAGTTAATTTATACTGTTTTATTGCTAATATCATACGGATAAGGAGCTGAATAGAATTACTATATTACGAGAAGTCGGTATGATTGCCCGTGCACTAGATTCGATAAGCAATATAGAATTTAAAGAATTTGATTTAACGAAGGGCCAATATTTATATGTTGTACGCATTTGTGAGCAACCCGGCATCATCCAGGAAAAATTGGCAGACATCATCAAAGTAGACCGCACAACAGCCGCACGTGCAATTGCAAAGCTTGAAAATAATAACTTCATCGAAAAACGTGAAGACGATACAAATAAAAAAATAAAAAAACTTTATCCGACGAACAAAGCTTTAGCAATTTATCCTTCTATTTTAAATGAGCATAATCATTCAGAGAAGACAGCACTGACAGGTTTTTCGCAAAAAGAAATAGATCAGATTGCTACTGCATTAGAAAAGATGCGAAAAAACATAGAAAAAGACTGGGAATATGTAAAAAAGGGTAAAAAAAGACAATATTAAGGAGTAATTTAAATGAACATTCAACTAATACAATGTACGTCAGAGCATTTACAGGCATTGCAAAAAATAAGCCGTGAAACATTTTACGAAACGTTCCATGAGCAAAACAACGCCGAAAATATGGCTGCTTATTTAAATGAGGCATTTTCAAATGAGAAATTAACTACCGAACTGCAAAATGTACATTCTGTTTTCAAGTTACTGTATGTGAATGAAGCACTTGCAGGATATTTAAAAGTGAATGCAAATGAAGCACAGTCGGAAAAAATGGAATCAGACTCTCTGGAAGTAGAACGTATTTACATTTCGAGTAAATTTCAAAAATTAGGGCTCGGAAAAGTTTTGATGGATGAAGCAATTCGATTGGCAAAAGAAATGGAAAAAACGAAAATTTGGCTCGGGGTTTGGGAGAATAATGAAAATGCGATTGCGTTTTATGAAAAACAAAGCTTTCAAAAAACAGGAGCCCATTCATTTCACATGGGTGAGGAAGAGCAAATTGATTTGATTATGACTAAAGAATTGTGAGGTAAAAACATGTATATACCAAAATATTATGCATTAAAAGATGAACACAAAATTGTTCAGTTTATAAAAGATTACAGTTTCGCGACTTTTGTAGCGATGCATCGCGGGATTCCAGCCGCCACCCATTTACCGCTTCATTTAAGCGAAGACAATCAATATTTATACGGTCATTTTGCGCGTGCGAATCCACAATGGAAAGACTGTGTCGATCAGCAGATCCTCGCTATTTTCAACGGTCCGCACAGCTATATCTCGTCATCTTGGTATGAAACAAAGGATTCAGTCCCTACATGGAATTACGTCGCAATCCATGTAAACGGCCGTGTCGAGCTGCTGGAAGATAAAGAAGAAATCCGGGTGTCATTGCAGCAATTAGTCAAAAAGTACGAAGCCCCTAATAGCCCGTATGATGTGAATGACGTTGATGATAATTATATGAACAGCTTATTAAAAGGGATCGTTCCGTTTAAAATTCACGTACAGTCGGTTGAAGCTGCCGCAAAATTGAGCCAAGGTCACTCAAAAGAGCGACAAGCACTCGTCATTGAAGAATTGCTGAAACGTAATGAAGGATTTGATGAAAAAATTGCTAAATTAATGATGGAAAATTAAACAATCTAACCTTCTATTCAATTATTTCCTATACGCTTCGAATTATCGGAATTTTCAAAATTACAGACTCTTTCAATTGACAGTAATCTCTTGTTATGGTAAATTTACTTCGAATTCAAGATAAAAACAATCTTGAATTTTTATAATAGTTGGGAGGAATTTAACATGGCAAAATGGCAAATCGATCAGGCACACTCAACAATAGGCTTTGAAGTTAAGCACATGATGGTTTCGAAAGTTAAAGGACAGTTTACTGACTATTCAGCAGAAGTTGAAGTGGATGATCTGACAGACTTAACGTCAGCAAACATTGATATTACAATTGATGCGACAAGTATTACTACGAACAACGGTGATCGTGACAATCATTTAAAATCAGCCGAATTCTTTGACATCGAACAATTCCCCGAAATTAAATTCAAATCGACAAGCATCGCAAAAAACGGCGATGATTATAAAGTTTCGGGCGATTTGACGATTAGAGATGTGACAAAACCTGTTGTATTTGATGTAGAATACGGCGGCAAAGGCACAAATCCATGGGGTGTGGATGTTTACGGCTTTGAAGCAGAAACGAAAATTGATCGTGAAGAATTCGGGCTGACGTGGAATGCCGCGCTTGAAACAGGTGGCGTATTAGTAGGAAAAGATATTAAAATAAAAGTAGAGCTAGAATTAAATCCCGAAACAGAATAGTAAATAACATTCCGGACGTTTTTTTAAGTTAAAGATTTTACAAATTACGCTCGCTATTCAGATGAAAACAAGGCATTTTCTATTCAAATTGAGTAGAAAATGCCTTGTTTCATTTTTATTTAGCGGTTCTAAAATACATTTAATTTTAACTGAATTTATCGGTATTGCTGCCTTGGATACCCATGCCAAATAAGCTCGCTGCTTTAGAAGTTTAATATATAAGGATTTTTAACTTCATTTTTTTTGCAAGCACGTTGAACTCATCCATCCCTTGCAAACTCCTCGGTACATATGTTTAATGGGTTTACGGTAACGAAATAGACTTTATGTTTCATTTTAATATAAAAGCCCTTCTCTTTTATTAAATAAAATTTTCATTTTCGGATTTGAAATCTTAACCTTAAATAAATGAAAGAAACTTAAGCGGCGTTTTTCCGGTTATATGTGTAAGGAAGTCCGTTTTGCGAATATATAAAGGGAATTTTTCCGGTTATGTAAAGAATAAATCTCCTTTTTCTTATTTTAAGGGTTGATAGGCGGAATTTCTCCGTATATTTACGTTATTTTTTGTTCAACTTTCTGAATAGACGGAGTTTTTCCGCCTAATTTTTAGATGAAATGCTTATCCCGATACTCCAACAGATAAGAGCGTACCCTGTTCATCCCACATACTAGGTTCAGTATCTCTTTATCGTCTTGCCGTGTAGCTTCAAATACTCGTCGATTGCTTTATCGGATATGGCTGCCCAGATTTCAATTAACTTATAAAATTTCTCGAATGAAGAGGACTGTTTTTCAGCGCTCTCTACTTTTATAGTTATTTTTCAAGCAACCTTACTCCCCTATTGCCGTCCTCATTATAAACATTATTTTCCAGAGCACTTGGGGAGGCGCTTTTTTGCGAAATTATTATTCAGGCATTGCTTTATTTAGTTCTTGTCTGCTATTTTTAATCATCTGCTATTATTTGTTGATGAATACGTTGTGGGCATTTTCCAGTACAACGCTTATTGCCTTGGCCATCCTATTTGTATTGACCTTTTACATTATGCTAAAAGAATTTAAACGGCTCACTCGCCCGAAAAAGGTTATAGCTGTTATTATCAATACAATATGCTTCATTTTCACAGCATTAATACTCGTGTATTTTGCATTAAAACTGCTCATCATTTCCTTAGGCGGCGCGGAACATTTGCTGACATCACAATCGCCAAACAAACAATATACCGTTGATTTTTACGCATTCGATGCAGGCGCGATGGGTACGTTCGGGATTCGGGCAGAGCTTGATGGTCCTTTAGGATTAAAAAAGCATCTTTATTACGAACGGCATGCGGAACAAGCAAATGTACAATGGCTTTCAAACGAAATTGTCATTATAAACGGGCATGAACTGAATTTAAAAAATGGCGATACATTCGGCTATAAAATTACAAAGTGAGGACGATTCCAATGCAGACAGCAATCATTTTCGATATGGACGGCACATTATTTCAAACAGATCTTATTTTAGAAAGAGCACTCGAGCAGACATTTGAGCATTTGCGTGGAAATGGGCTTTGGTCTGGCAGGACACCGATAGAAACATACCGCAGAATAATGGGGGTTCCATTAAATGTCGTATGGGAAACTTTATGTCCCGTACATTCCGCGGAGATCCGGGAACAGAGCAATCAGCACTTCCAAGTCGCACTTATAAATGAAATCGAAAAAGGCAATGGCGCATTATATGCCGGCGTTGAAAGGACACTGCAAAAATTGAGCGAAAAGTACCCTTTATATATTGCCAGCAATGGTGAAACAGCTTATTTGCAAGCAATTATGGAACGGTATCGATTAAATCGCTGGATAAAAAAATGCTACAGTATTGACCAGATCGAGTCAAAAGATAAATCGCATTTGGTCGAGCATATTATGAACGAGCAGTCTGTTCATTGTGGCTATATGATCGGTGACCGCGCTTCGGATATAAATGCGGCCATTCATAATAAATTGACTTCCATTGCAGTGAATTTCGACTTTGCACAGCTCGGTGAAATTAGACATGCTAACTTTATCGTCAATCAGTTTCCTGACATTTTTAATATTGTTATGCATGAGCCATTAGGGGTTTAATACTGTGACTGCTTGAAAAACGTTTTCATATTTATTTCTGATTCCAAGGTTGCTAACATTGGTTTTTTCCTATGCATAGGAATTTTTGATCATGTCTTATATCCCACCCAATTTACTGTACCCGAAGCACGGTTCGCACATTTTTCATCCATGGACGAGCAGAGGATTTTGCGGACGGAACTGCACTGCTGTACATCCCTTTCTCCATATGCCCCGTATTATTGACAGCGCCTAATTTATTTTGCAGCTTAAAAATTTCAAAGTCGGCTTTGAAATGATACGGCGCGGAAATCTCCAGGTATGGGAGCAGACAATTGCCCATTACCTGGTTTTTTTGAAACTATATGCATGCGTCGCTCGTCTATTGCGCAGAGAAAGGAGGCATTTATGAGTACATATGAAATGAGAGAAATAATGCAAACTTATGGCGATTATTTGACACGGCTTTCGTATGTTTATGTGAAAAACTGGACAATTGCAGAAGACATCGTACAAGACGTATTTATTAAATATTTTGAAACCCGGCAATTTGAAGGACGTGCCAGCTTAAAAACTTATTTAGCGAAAATGACCATTCATAAAAGCTGTGACCATTTGCGAAGCTTTAAAAACCGGATTCGTATATTGGAAAATCTTTGGAATAGTATGCCGAGCGATTCAATGCCCTCCACAGAACAACAGACTTTAAAAAAGCTTGAGCAAAACTCCATCGCTAATTCAGTATTACAATTGCCGATTAAATATCGTGAAGTAATTGTGCTGTTTTATTATGAAGAATTAACAAGTCTGGAAATCGCGGCATTGCTTGACACTTCTGAAAACACTATTAAAACAAGGTTGCGGCGAGGCCGGGCTTTATTGAAAACATCGCTGAGCGGACTCCAATTGAGAGGTGATTTTTTTGAATGAAATAAAACGCCAACTGCAAAATGTATTGGAAGAGGAATATCGATTTGTGAATAAAAACGAACAAGCGGTTATCAACCATATTCAAAATCGAAAAAAGAAAAATCGGAAAGTTTCCGTCGTTGCTATAAGTTTCATTGCGTTATTAGCGCTCGTATTACTCGCCGGGTTTTGGCAGCAGGATCGGCAGCTGCACGCAAAGTTCGAGCGTTATTTTGAAGAAAAAATGTTCGGAAAAGACTACGATATTCTATTCAGACAATTTGACTACTTGAAGGAACAAGATGCACTTGTCGCTTTCATTGAATACGAAAAAGAGCGCAAAGTTATCTATTTAGCGTATTTTGAATATGAAGACGGCTGGGAATGGAGACAAACGACCGGTGCGCAAAATAATCCATATCACCATGAGCGTTTGTGGAGTTCAACAGTGCAGGAGCCGTTCATGTATGCTGGTGTCATCGAAACAGCCCATCTAGATAAAATACTTGTCGGTCAAAAAGAAGCGCATACTGTAAAGCTTGATAATGACTTAACATATTGGTTTGCGGTAAGCGAAAAAGCAGCGCGCATCGTTGTTCATAAAACGAATGGCGAATGGGTTCGTTTAGCCGAATCTATTAGTGCTGAAAATGATGAAGCAATTACTGTGCCGGTTGTTGATTCATTGTCCCCTACCCAGTCTTTCATTGAGCTAAAAGTGGACACGATGGATCGCGGTAATAAAGACTATTATGAATATCCTCTTGTCGTCGATTCATCGATAGAAAATTTGCAGCGCGGCGATGTAATCACATATATAAATAACAATGGGCAGCAAACGATTAGCCGTGTGCTGGGGCTCCCTAACGAAAAAATCGAAATAAAAAATGGTTCGGTAATAACGAACATGAATCATATCGCCCATGATTATATGTTCGCAAAAATAATGGGCGAACCAGTATACGAACAATATATGGAAAAAATGAAAGGACAGCATTTTAATGAGCAGGAAGCAAAAAATATATATTTCACCAGCTTCCCTCATACACAGTTAGCTGCGAACGAATTATTCGTCGTGCCAGACAATTGGGCGCGAGGGGCAGCAGAAGTTATTACTCTTGATCAGTTGCGCGGAAAAATTGCGGGCTATGCTCGTCAAAATTACGATGCACTTTGGTCGGAAAAAGAACGCGATTTATATACTCAATTTAAAATGGCAAACGATGTTGAAATATTTCGCGGTGTGGATCCGATCACATATGTTCGTGTTCAGCTTTATGCAAAGTTTTTAATTGATGAACAAACAAATTATCGCATGTACACATCAAAAGAAGGTCATGTACTTTGGTCCGAGTCTGAACATATGAAGGAAAACACAATTATCGGGAGTGAAAAAAACCGTTTTTGGGCATTGCGTCGCGCGAAGTTAATCGAACGAGGGGAATTCCAGGAAAATGGCGATGATGGCGTCATTAAATACAAACTGGAAAACGGGGATACTGGCATTTGGACGATGACAAAAAGCAATACCGGCATTTGGCAATCGAATTTTTTGCCGATTCAATAATGGCCTTGGCAAGGGAGTATTGTAAAGACGCAATCCCATCTTCTTTTTTCCATGCTAGTACGAGTGAAATTATGGTACCCTTTTTATAAACGTATATAGGGAGGCCTTCAATGGACAAAAACAACCGTTTACTTAAATTAAGCTTGATTTTTGCGATAATCGGAATGTTGCTCATAGTATTCAATGGTCATCTTGCGAATATGTTTGGGTCTGTTTGGTTAAATTCAATTGGCGGCATTTCCGACAGCGAGCAATTTTTATTCGTCAAAACAAGTTATGCCAATGCTTCCCTCATAATCGGGGGTATATTGTTTGGTGTCAGCTTCACCGCATCGCTCTATAGCTGGTATGAAACATTTGGCGAATAATAGCAGAAAAGGCATCGGGAGTAATATACCCGATGCCCTTCGCTTTACAGATTCTTGATTTCAAAGTTACTTCTCTACTTATTACCGGTTTTATATTGCTCTTGAATGGAACGTTCCTCCACAGGCTCGTCCGGCAATCGATTGTACGGTTTCTTCTCCGTTTCAGTCAATTTTGCGGCCTCTTCATGTTCAACATTGCCCTCTACATGACTTCTTTCATTGTAGCTTTCCATCTGTTGTTCATCGCGCTCATCCGGTAAACGATTATACGATTTCTTTTCTGTTTCCGCTAAGTTTACATCTTCTTTATTTTCTTTCCTTTGTTCTATATGGCTTTTTTCATTATAATTTTCGACCTCTTTCTCATTGCGTTCGTCTGGCAGGCGGTTGAACGATTTTTTTTCAGTTTCTACTAAAAGATCTTCTTTCACATTGTCTTGCTGGATATCGACATGATTTGTCTCATCGAATTCCTTCACAGGCTGTCCTTTATGTTCATCCGGCACACGATTATAAGATTTTTTATTCGTTTCAAATTCTTTGTTTTCCATGATTAAATCCTCCTACTTTTTAAAATAGTCGATAAAGCATTATAGGAACTTGTAAATTGTCTTTTCCTCTAATCATCGACATTAAAACATCGGCCTCATACATGACAACGAAAATAAAATGCCATACTCGTAGAAAAAAGCCTTCTATTATTTATACAAAGCCTGTAATCGTCATCCCTTTGTCTTGTATAAATACGAAATAAACGGCTCAATTTGTCCGTGTGCTTATATACATGCCTCCATGCTTGAGAAAGGAAAAGCATATCCAAAATTGGGATTGCACCGATTTTCGAACATGATGGACTTCATTTAAATAATCCACAATCGGAAAACCTTTTTTTGGCGGAATTGATGATTTTCATGAAACGCGGGAACATTCCCTATGGTATACTAGCGATAGTTTAAATCATTAACATACCCAGATTGGGACAGGAGATTGTAATGTTTTCGTTACGGAACTATATTAAATTAAAATATTTATTTATTTCGGTCATTGCGCTGGCGTTCGTACTTTCTTCCATCATTAGTGTTTACAGCAGCTATAAGGGGAATATTCTCCTTATGCAAGAACAGACGCTTGAAAATAATCGGGTTTACGCTTTGAAGTTATCTGAAACGATTGATAAATTTGTTGCGGATACAAAGCAAATTATGCAGTATAGTGCAAAAATAATCGCATCTGATTTTGACAATGCCGAAAAATTGCAGCAGGAAGTGGACCGCCTTTATTCACAGGAGGATACATTTAGCTCGGTGCTGATTGTCGATGCGGAGGCTAATATTTTGGTCAATGCACCGCAGACGCTTGGGGCAGCAGGGAAAAAGGCCGAAATCAGGGAAGATCTTCGCAATCGGGAACCTTATATTTCAGACCCGTTCATTTCGCCAACCGGTCGTGAATTAATCATCCTTTCTGTGCCCATTTTTACAGATGACGGCATATATAAAGGATTAATAAGCGGGACAATCTATTTGCACCAGTCCAATATTTTTGAAGTGATTCTCGGACAGCATCCTTATGAAAACGGTTCGTACGTCTATGTTGTAGACACAAAAGGAAAACTCATTTATCATCCCGATCGATTGCGGCTAGGTGAAGACGTATCAGAAAATGAAGTCGTCAAGCGGCTGTTAAATAACAAGCAAGGCTCGCAGGCGATTGTCAATTCCGAAAACAAATCCATGTTGGCAGGATATAGCGGCTCTAAAACGACACGCTGGGGAATTATCGTCCAAACACCATATGACGAAGCGATTAAAATGGCCGGAAAACAAGGGCTGAATATTTTCTTTATCAGCTTGCCCTTCATTTTATTATCAACCATTCTTATCTTTATTTTGGCAACTCGCATCGTGAGGCCTCTCCAAAACATGGCTGAAATTGCTGAAAATAGTGTGAAGGAATACGAGGTGAAAAAGCTGAAGGATATTCGTGCTTGGTATTATGAAGCATACAAAATACAAGAAGCGCTCATCCAAAGCTTTTCGAGTTTGCATGGTAAATTAAACACGCTTAAAGAAGAATCATCGACAGATTCACTGACAAAGCTGCTCAACCGCCGTTCTTTTGATAAAGAAATGCAAATGCTGGCGGAACAGCAACAAGCCTATTCACTGGCCATTTTGGATGTGGATTGGTTCAAAGCTATCAATGATACATATGGGCACACAGTAGGCGATGAAGTTTTACAGCTGCTAGCCGGCAAATTAAAAGACTGCCTGCACAAGGATGACTTGGCGTGCCGTTACGGTGGAGAGGAATTTATACTCGTCTTTTCAGAAGCGTCTGTACAAGATGCTGCCTTCCGCGTTAAAGCGCTCCAACAAGAATTTTCGGAATTAGTCAGCCTTGTCGGCAAACCGCTCACTTTTTCAGCGGGGATTGCCCATTACCCATCACATGGCAATAGCTTGAAAACCATTATAGAGCAAGCCGATGAAGCTTTATATGCGGCTAAAGAAAACGGGCGCAACCGTGTGGAAATTCAAAAACTGCCTTCCTTATAAACAAGTAGTCTTTCTAAATGCTTACTGGAATCGGATGCATTGAAAGACTGCTTTTTTCTACCGCTCTTTTAAAGTATGGGAAACATAAGCAAAAAGAAGTCCCCGCAAGATTTCTCTTGCAATGAACTTCCTTTCCTAAGTGACTGCATGCATTTTCATGAATTGTAATGCAACGCCAAAATCGTCCATGCTATTTGCTGTTGTAGGTAGCTTCTGCTTTTTATCGGCTAGTATGCGCTCCATCCGGCATCTGCTGCTAGTACGACACCATTAATATATGATGATTCATCACTTGCCAAAAATAATGCGATATCGGCAATTTGATCTGGCTGTGCAGGTGCCGGCATTAAATCCTTTACACCGCGCGTTGCTTGCCCAAGACCAAACATATCGAAGTTTTCGATTGATTGAACTAGTCCTGTATCCACTTGCCCTGGGGCAATCGCATTGCAGCGGATGCCCATCAAGCCATAATGCGAAGCCACGTTTTTCGTCATTCCGGTAACTGCATGCTTAGCTGCTGTATATGTAAAGCCACCTCGGCCGCCCTGTAGGCCTGAAAGTGAAGACAAGTTGACAATTACTCCGCTTTTTTGCTCTTGGAAAATGGGTAAAATTTTACGAATGCCGCGCATTACGCCACCAACATTTATGTCCATGACACGCTGCCAAATTTCGTCGTCTACATTATGTGCCGCTTTCATATTATCAAGTACTCCTGCACAGTTCACTAAAATGTCCACACGGCCAAAATGTGAAACCGAATCATCAACCATCCGCTGAATATCTTCTTCGACTGCCACGTTCACTTTTACGCCAAATGCTTTCTTGCCGTCAGCCTTAAATTGTTCAACAGTTGCATTTAACGCTTCTTCATTGAAGTCGGCAATGACAATTTTTGCGCCCTCTGCCGCATATTTTGCTGCGATAGCTTTACCAATCCCGTTTGCTGCACCTGTAATAATTGCTACTTTATTTTCTAAACGCCCCATTTTAATAAAGCCTCCTTCTATAAGTTAGTACTAATATTAAACCATATTGAAAGCATCGTCAAAATACCGTACTCTTTCCTTAAAGTTCGTTCGAAAGGAGTTTTATATGTACAGCAGCCTGTTATTATGTGGTGTGTGCTCTGTTTGTTATAGTGTTTTCAAAAAACGCAGCACACGGCTTATTGTTGCCGGAATGACAGATGCATGATTTTCATCTGCGGCAATATAAAATTCACTATTCATCGTTTTTTCTTTTATCATATGAAAGAATTTTTGTGCATCGTCCACCATGTCCCCTTCCTCTCCGCCGACTGCAATATAAAGCGGCGCCGTAAAGCAGTTTTCTGCTTGCTGCATCATCTTGAGCAGCTCATGATTATTCCACCAAATCGATGGGCTTAATGCTATATACTTATAAAATGCGGAAGGATACGTTAAATAGCTCCAAAGCACAAACAATCCACCTAAGGAATGGCCGTAAAGCGATATCTTCTTTGCATTTACAGCATATTTACTGCAAATCATCGGGATAATTTGATGCAAAAGATAATCCATTAACTGCACCGCACCGCCAGCAGGCATTTCTTTCATAACCTTCCCCCTGCGAACCGGGAAATGATAGTGGGCAGCCGGTGCTGTAAAATCATAAAAACGCTGGTTTGGAATATCTTTTTCATAATGCCCGATACCGACAATGACAGCAGGCTCCACGCCAGTTTTTGCACGATTTCTTAGCTGGTTCGCCAATATTTCATGTAGTATTCTGCCATAGCGCGTGCCATCTAAAACGATAATGACAGAAAAACCATCTGCTGGCGGTGCTTCATCTAGTGAGAAAATCTCGATATTATATGAGTAATCATTAAATTTTGAATGCATTTTATCCACCTATTTCATTAAATTATAAGAAAAACATACGGGTGCTTGATGCTCATCATCCACTACAATTTTCGCATCAATTTGGAAAACGTCTTTTAAAATTTCCGCTGTCATGATTTGTTCTGGTGAACCTGTATAAAGCACCTTTCCTTTTTGCATTGCAATAAGCTCATCCGAAAATCGCGCAGCTTGATTCAAATCGTGCAGCACCATAATGATCGTGCACCCGAAATTTTTATTGAGCTGCTGCACGATTTCCAATACTTCGAGCTGATGCGCCATATCTAAATACGTTGTCGGCTCGTCCAGCAGCAAAATGTCTGTTTCTTGCGCTAATGCCATTGCAAGCCATACACGCTGGCGCTGTCCTCCTGATAGTGCCGAAATTTCCCGGTCCCTAAATTCTTCTGTATGTGTGACTTCCATTGCCCAATTGATTTTTCCGATATCCTCTTTCGTAAGTCGGCCAACATTTTTGCGATGCGGATAACGACCATATGCAATTAGCTCATGTACTTTTAGTTGCCCTGGCGCTGCTGGCGATTGGGCAAGCAACGCTAGTTTTTTTGCGATTTCCTTTGTCGCCATTGTGTTCATGTTTTCCTGCTGCAAGAAAATATCGCCGCATTCTTTTTTTAATATGCGGCCAATCGTTTTTAAAAAAGTCGACTTTCCGCAGCCATTCGGTCCAATAATTGTCGTAATTTTGCCTGTTTGAATCGAAACATTCAAATTTTCGATGATTCTATTGTTTTCATAGCCTGTCGTTAAGCTTTCAACTTCGAATACATACATATTGCTCACCCTTTCGCCTTTACGAGTAAATACAGGAAATACGGAATGCCGACTAGCGAGACGACAATGCCAACAGATAGCTCAACTGGTGAAAATACCGTCTTTGCAATATAGTCGGAAAATACGAGTAAAACGGCTCCTATAAAGAGGCTTACCGGCATCATATAGCGGTGATGGATGCCGACAAGCTGTCTTGCGATATGTGGAGCCATAAGTCCGATAAAACCGATGCTTCCTGACACAGAAACACATGCACTTACAAGGCCGACACTTGCTAATAATAATTTTATTTTTTCTTTTTCAAAGGAAATGCCAAGACTTATAATCGTGTCTTCTTCTAATTGAAAATAATCGAGCAAATACGATTTTTTATAAATATAAAAACCTAAAATGAAAAGCCAGGGCAACATCGCACTAACGAAATACCAATTCGAGTTATAAATCGAGCCATTCATCCAAATCGCGGCTGCTTGATAATCCCCTTCATCCATTTTTAACGACCAAAAAAGTGTCAGGGCACCAAAGCCTGTGTTAATCGCAATTCCTGTTAAGATGAGCTTTTGCATATCCATACGCCCTTGCTTATATGAAATCGCCAAAATAATCGCAGCTGCGAGCGCCCCGCCGACGAAGCCAAAAACCGGAACGATTAAAATTTTCAACAGACCATTGATTTCTACACCTATTAATTCAACTTGGAAGAAAAACATGAAGATGACAATTGCACAGCCTGCACCGGCATTAATGCCGATAATTCCCGGATCTGCCAGTGCGTTTTTTGTAATGCCTTGCAGCACGACCCCTGCCATTGCTAGACCCATTCCTACTAAAGCAGCCGTAATGATTCTTGGCAAGCGGAAATCGAATACGACAAGATCAAATTGCTCATTGGAATGAATGCGCAACAATGTTTTAAAAACTTCAGGTGTCGTCATCGTAAATGCACCGCTCGTCAAATGAATATACATTGAGGCAAAAAGAATAAAAAATAATGCACTAATAACAAATAGCCATTTTGTTTTTTTAAGCGGCATATTTTTCACCGCCTTTTCGACGAATTAAATATAAGAAGAATGGAACTCCAATAAGTGCAGTCACTACTCCAACCGGTGTTTCGAACGGGAAATTAACGTAACGACTTATTAAATCACATGCAGATAGGAAAAATGCCCCTAACACTGCAGAGCACGGGATAATCATCCGGTAATCAACCCCCATCAGCATCCTGACAATATGCGGTACGACTAATCCGACAAATGCGATTTTCCCTACAAGGGCCACAGCTGTCCCTGTTAAAATCGCAACAGCCAGCATGCTTAGTACTTTTACAGTTCTCGTTTTTTGTCCCAGACTTACTGCAACCTCTTCCCCTAGCGCCGTTATTGTGACAGCACGAGATATTAATATGGCTAGTGCGAGCCCGATGAGCCCAATCGGCACACATAAATAAATCAGTTCCATTTCGACCGTATGTACTTTTGAGTTGTACCACATCGTAATTGTTTGCGAAATTTGATGGTACATTGCAATCGCAGTGCCGATACTGCTAATGAATGTTCCTATTACTGTGCCGATAATTGCTAACCGTACAGGCGATAAGCCATTTTTTATTATTGAAGCAAAGCCAAAAACGAGCGCTCCACCAAATAGGGATCCGAGCATTGATATTAATACTAATTGAAAACTGGACAGCCCTGGCAAAAATACGAAAGCCATCGTAATGAAAAAAGCCGAGCCATCCGTCACTCCCATTATCGAAGGAGATGCAAGGAAATTTCGCGTAACCCCTTGCATAATCGCTCCGGCCGCTGCTAAAAATGCCCCAACAAATAACACAGCGAGCACGCGTGGAATCCTTCCTGACCAAATAATTTGATGGTCTACATTTTCTTTATCAAAATGTAAAATCGCTTCTACTATAGTATTTCCGGGAATCGGCTTTGTCCCGAATGAAATCGAAACAATTGTCACGATAATGATTAAAATAGGCATAATTGTTGAAAATACAGTGAAATGCCGATATGGATGCTTCAAAAATCGTCAGTCCCCTTTTGTATGAATATAAGAAAGCCGGCAAGAATTTCTTACCAGCCGCATTTATTATTTCAATACGTTTTCATTAAACGCTTTTAAGAAATTGATTTTGGACCAAGCAGTTCCGCCCTGTGCCATTGCATCAACAATATTCACATGCACATTATTTGTTTTTGCAGCTGCAGTGCTCTTGAAAATGGGGTTATCTAAAATTTCCTGCAATAGTTCCGGTGTTTCTTTGTTTTCATCAACGGCAAATTGCAGGAAAATTATATCCGGATTCCATTCTGCCAATGTTTCATATGTGATCGTCGTCTGTGCTTCGATGGCATTTAACTCTTCCGGTACTTTAAAGCCGAAATCCTCATATAATGATGGATTTAAATAAACGCCCGCTGGATAAAGCGCTAAGCCGTCACGCACACGAATTATGACTGCTTTTTTGTCTTTTAAATCACTGCTGGAAATTGCTTCCTTTGTTTTTTTCACTGTTGCATCATAGTCGTCCAATGCTTGTTGGGCTTCTGCTTCCTTGCCTGCCAATTGGCCAAATAATAGCAGGTTTTCTTTCCAGTTCGTTGAAATATGGGAATACGGGAATGTTGTTGCTACTTTGTTGTAGTTCCCCATTTGTGCTTCATCCCATTTGCTCGTCCCTAAAATTACATCCGGATTTAATGCCAGCATTGCCTCTGTGCTTGGCTCTTTTTTCGAACCAACTACAGTTGTGCCTGCTAAATCCGCTTCTAAATATTTTGGAATTGTCGTACCGTCATTTGAAATAACGCCTGCTGGTTTTACGCCAAGCACTGCCGCATCTTCCATCGCTTCTAAACTTGCGGCGATAATGGAATCGATCGTTGCAGGGACTTCATATTCGTTCCCCAAATAGGAAACTCTTTGTGTTGTCGCCTCTTCTGCCCCCGGCTTATGTTCATTTGCCGCTTCCACCGTTTTTGCCTCTGATCCGGCTGCTGAAGATGAATTAACTTCTTCGTCCGCATTGCAAGCAGCCAGCATTAGCGTCAATGCCGCAGCACCGATTAATGTACGATATTTTTTCAACATAATTTCCTCCCATATATTGATAACGATTATCATTATCAACTTGTTTACAAATATGATGTTATCAAACAGCCGTATGTACGTAAATAGAGTTTTTTACAATAAAAATGGATTTTTGCTCAATCAGCTAAATATTGTCTGCGATAATCTGTCGGTGTTTGGCTGTACTGTTTTTTAAACACGCGGCAAAAATAAAATCCGTCCTGATAGCCTACTAATTCAGCAATCTCCTTAATCGGAATTATCGTTGTCCTTAAAATTTCCTTGGATTTTTTCAATCGGATTTCTGTTAAAAATTGAATCGGTGACATTCCGGTTTGCTTATCGAATAAATAGGCTAGTCGTCGCCGGTCACAGCCTACTTCTTCAGCAATTTCAGCAATTGAAATCGGCAATGCATAATTTTCGGTCATAAAAGCAATGGCTTGTTCGGCCGCATTGCTAGTCGTTTGTATTTTTGCGCAAATGACGATAAATTCTATTAGCTGCAAAAATAAAGATTTGCATTTTAGCTTGTTCAAATCTCCCGGAATTTTATCAAAATGGATCAACTGCTGAACATAGTACTCCATTTTATGATGGCTCCCCGTTTCGATTTCAAAATGCCCTTTTTCAAATGAGTAAGTGTTGCATTTCGCTTCATAATGAATGACCGTATAATGCCAGATTTCCTTGCTCGTAACTGTAATATCAATGGCCATATTCGGACCGGCATGCAAAATCACGCCTTTATGCAATGCATACACTTCCCCATCCAATGAAAAATTGGCGCTGCCTGATAGCGTGATTACGAGACCGTTAAAAAACGGGGCCGTGCTGCGATTAGTATCACGTACATTCGCCTTTAAGCTTGTCACAAACAAATCGGTATATTGCACCGTTGCATTCGCGAAATATTTAATTAAGTCATTAGTTTGAGCCGTCATGGCGTCCCTCTTTTCCATTTCACCGTTTCCATGCGAATGATAATCATTTTCATTAAGCGTACACTGAAAATGAATGCTATGACAACCTTTTTTTAAAATATATTTGTATTTAAAATGCTTAGTTTGCGCTCTATATCGGTAATCTTTTGTAATTTTTACTATTTTGCAAAAACAGTATTGAAACCTTCGTTCGGATCATCTATAGTTATTGTATTTTAAAAGAATAGAGGAAGAAAAATTCGTGTTTTATATTATACAATTCATTATTGGCGGCACTGTCATGCTTCTTGCTTCATGGTTAAGCCGTTCTAATTTGCATTTTTTATCGGGTGTCATCACTTTGTTGCCGATTTTAACGCTATTCAATATGCGCCTTCAAATGAAAAGCATGACAGCCGAAACATTTCATGCTGTTCAGCAAAATGCTATTTTCGGGGCAGTTGGCATGGTATTGTTTACAGGATTCGTTTTTTATTTTTCGAGTTTTTGGAAACCGAGTCATGCCATTTTCAGCGCACTGTCGATTTATGTGATTTTTATGATTGTCGGCAAGCCTTTATTGGCATATTTTCAATCATGACAAAAGCCGCGCATATTTTTGTATGCGCGGCACAATTATGCTTGGATCAATATGGGAAAGGCATTATATTCTTAATCCGCAGCTTTTCTATGCAGATCATTTACTGCTCCTTTAGAGACAGGAATATCGTATTGCTGTACATCATTTGAGAATTGCCGGTAGCTTTGATCGTATATTGAACAGCCAATAGCAAATAAATAGACAAGTATATGGATGGCGGCCAATTGTATAAAGAACATTCGGTTTCTCGGCAAGATGATGCATAAACCAAGAACGATGAGAGCGGGAAAACAAATCATCAGCATGCCTATTCCTGCAAATCCGTCTTGATACAATACTCCTGTATTAAATGAAATAAGCCAGCTCAAAATCGGTGTATGCACAATGAGCCACATGAGCGTCCATATAATTTTCGTTTTTTTCCGGGAAGCATTTTTCAATGAATAATGCATGATTACAAAGCTCAATACCGAAATGATCAAGCAAACGAGCATCGACTTCCCTCCGCGATTCAACCAATTGTCCTCAGTTGTTACCTGTTTCAGATCAAGTGTCCGGATTTCATTGTTTAAAATAAAGTCTTTCACAAAATCGGTCATATGCTGTTCGCTGATTGATGCAGTGCCATCGTATCCGATATGATAAAGGAGCCCATCAGAGTAGCTGTAATATTCGTTTGCCCGTGTAGCCGTCACTTGAATTGCATTTTTTTCTTTATTGTAAAAATAATGTGTAAATACGAGACCGCTCCCACTTTGATTTTTTTGCTTCACTAAAGTGGCCGAGTCATTTAATCGTTCAAACTCAATTGGATTGCCTGCTGCGTCCACTGAACTTTCCCTCAGCAATTCTTCATTGATTGGAACATATAAAGGGGCCAGTGAAATATTCAAAAAATGTTCGCCTGATTTAAAATGGAACTGCAGCTCGGTAAAATAGCCGTCATTCACGGCGATGACTGTGCCGTCTTCTTTATTAAAAGGTTCCGGCGGCTCCGGGAACGACACATTGTTCGCAAGCAAAAATTGCTCCAGTGAAACTTCATTGTAATAGCGCAAACTTCGAAATTGCTGCATATCCATTTCCTTAAAATTTTCACTGTAGGCGACACCCGCACCGTCTATTTCATGGAATATATTCAATAAGGCAGGTTGCTGAGTGGAGCTTGCCGCATTATGATCCGGGGTTAGCTGACTGATGACAAATATTAATATAGCTATACTAATAATGGCTGACAATAAAGGAATATGAAAAAATCGTTTCGGTCTTTTCCCGTGTATTTTATGTTGGACAGCTTGCTGTATTTTTGTTTCATGGATCGTCGTATTTCTTAGCTCTTTCAGTTTATAACGTATCATTTTTCAACACCTCCCATTCGATTGAACTTAGCTTTTCCCTCAGTAAGTTTCTCCCTTTCACGAGCCTGGATTTCGCGGTGTTTTCATTCAGCCTTAATATTTCCGAAAGCTCCGCAATGGAATACCCTTCCAAATAATAGTATGCAACAACTTCGCGCTGCTTTATCGGCAAACTTAAAACTGCCTCACTGATCATTTCCTCTTCATCTTTTATAATGAACGCATCCTGCATTTTGCGTCCAGCCCTATGCAGCCACTTTTCCTGTAAAACAAGCTTTTGATAGTGCCAGCTTTTTAAATAATCTTTTGATTTATTTGACGTCATCACTATTAAATAACGTTCAATTGCATCAGCATCGAGCTCGATATTTTTCTCATAAAACTTAATAAACACGTCTTGAACGATATCTTCAGCGGTATGTAAATTTTTTGAATAATAATAGGCGATGCGAAAAAGCTTCGCAGTATGCCGGTTCATTAAAATAGTAAGCTGCTGCTCATCCATCCTTCTCACTCCTTTCTCTATATAGTAACGATTCAAAATGGGGATTCGTTGAAAAAAATGAAAAACACGGAGCATTTACTTTTGTAAATAAGCTCCGTGCCGAAAATCTTATTGATAAAACGGTTTCACTTCATATCCTTTTTGCTCCAGATGATAGCGAATATTTTTGTCCACTAAAAAGTGGCCAGCCCCTACGACTACAAAGAATGTGCCGTCTTGCTCTTCCAGTACATCAGCAAGTTTTGCCGCCATATTTTCATCGCGTTTGCCGAAAAGCATTTGGTTGAATTCCGATGTGTCCCCTTCCATTTCGGTTAAGCTCGCCGCAAACTTATCAACATCGCCATTAATCCAATTTGTAAACCAGTCCGCCATTAATTGAAGATCTTCGTCTGATTGCTCTGTCGGCTCTAAAATGCCATCAAGTGCAGCGACTAATGATTCTTCCTGCGCTTCTAGCGATAAGCCCTCAAACATATCGACTTGCGCATTCATGCCCTCCAGCTCATATACAGGCTTTTGCTGTAAATAAGCGCTTAGCAAAAATTGCATATCCACACCATGCATCGCCATTTCCTCTGCCGTCAACCCGAAAGCATCATCCATCGTTAATGATGTGAAATTATTTGAAATTAGCCACGGCTTTTGCAATTCCAGCTCTTCCATCGGCAATCCCAATTTTTCAGCAACTTTTTCCAACTTTACATATGTTTCTTCGCTTACGGCATCTTTAATTGTGCGACCATCCGTATACATCGCCTTTTCCATATAATACTCTATACCTGATGGATCCAATAAGTTTGCCTCTACAAAAAGGCCTTCCGAATCATTGAATGCTTTCGTTAATTTTTTATGCATCGGGTATAAATCCGGTGTGCCGACATGGATCGAACCGAGCAAATAAATTTTCGTGTCCTCATCTTCCACTACCCAAGCCACACCTTTAGCGCCGGCATTTGCTTGCTCAAACGTATCTTGGATTAAACGAACAGCAAAAATAACTGCATGCTGTGTCGTTGCTTCCTTTTCAAGCATTAGCCCTTTTTCGGAGCCTTGTAATATTTTGCGCTCCTGCATATATGCAACTGCGTCTTCTGCAACATTTAAATCGTATTGGGCAACAATGTTGTATAGACGGTTAATAATATCGCCACGCGTATTGTCGCCGCGCACTGCTGCTGGTGTGAACGATTCATTTTTCGGCAAATCCAAACTTGCAATTTTTTTCTCCGTTAAATCCATCAGCGAATTTAAACGCCCATTTGAAATAACCGAACGGAAACCTTCATAATACCATTCGACTGGGAAAATACCGAACTTTTCGCCATCATTTAATGCTTCAATTGCCCAATTGCTAATATCCGGCGTGATTTCTTGTGCTTTAACTGCAGGCATGATTGAAGTTAGCATTAAAGTCGTTCCTAACGTCGTCGCCAAAGCCGTTTTTGTCATCTTTTTCATGTAGTCATCCTCCTAAAAATGATTGAATAAACCGCAATTTTCAATGGATTATGTGAAATAATGTATTAATGTGTGATCAAATTCATACTTCAATCAATGTTCCACTAAATAATTGTAACATAAAAGTACCTTGAAACTGGTTTTACTGGTAATATTTATTAGTCAATTATCCGATTTTTCCGCTTCGATAGCAAAAGGAGCATCTGTATATTTCACGATGCTCCTTACCCGTTATTTAATATAAATATTGCTTACTAATACATCTTGAATGATCTCCGTCGGAATTTCGAATTGTACTAAGCCCATATAGCCTGGCGCAACTTCATACTTTTGAAAAGCAATGACGAGCTTGCCTTCATTCGATATATAGAAGTTCTGGTCTTTGCGGATTTTTTGGAAGCTATCGAATACCGGCTCCTCTGAATCTGATTCGACCCAATATACTTTCTCCCCATTGGAATCCGCCATTTCACGCTGCATTTCATCGGCAATATATGCACTTATAATGTCAATATAGCGTTCATCTTTAAAAAGACTTGGCAGTGTTATCGCAATTTGCTGTGCTTTATCTATTGTCGTATATTCCATGACCGTAGACGAAGAGCCGACTATTTCCACGACATAGCGACCAACTGATAAAAGCTGCTCATTTTCCGTCACGATTGTATAGCCGCTTTCCAATGCGTGATGACCATCTTCCATCTCGTTGGAAAATTGCACATATTGGTCATATAATGCTAAACCTTCTTCTTTGTACTTTGCATTCAGAGCGGCGATTTCCTCTGAATCCCCTGTAATTTGCGGGATTTCTATCTTTGTTTCGTATGTTCCGTTTTTCTCTTCGATTTTTGTAAATGTCAGCACCTCGACAAAGTTGCTTAATATCGGGATTTGTGCCATGTTCTTTGCAAATGCCGGGCTCGTATTGATTGTTGCTGTAAACATTATACTTGCAGCCGCAACAGAGCCGAGTATCCATTTTGGATAAGGACTTTTCTTTTTGTTTCGGTGCAATGCTTTTTCCACGACTTCATTTAATTCATCCGGAATCGGGACATTTTTGTATTGCTTTTTTAATTCCTTTAACTTTTTATCCATGTCCATGACGCTCCTCATTTTCCATTTCGATTTTTAATAATTTCAATGCTTTATACAATCGGGATTTGGCGGTGCTTAGCGGAATTTGCAGTATGACCGCAATATCGTCGAGCTTCAGATCTTCAAAAAAGCGCAGGATGACGACTTCCCTTAATTCGAGGGGCAGCTGCTCCAATGCATTTTCCAAATCCATATTTTTGTAAGTATCCTGACTTTCCTCGCATAAGTACATTAATGTTTGTTGATCGGTTACTTGTATACGCTTCATTTTGCGTAAAAAATCAATCGATGTACGGACAACAATTTTATAAAACCAACTTTTCATTTGTGCATGATTGTCAATGCGGTCCAATGCTAACCAACCTTTTTGAATACTATCCTGCACAATATCCAATGCATCCTGTTCATTTTTCACATAGCTGTACGCTAGTATGTAAAGCTGTTTTTTGTTGTCCCGCACATATTGAATGAAAAGTTGCTCTAAAAGTTGATTCATTATGAGTTGGGCCTTTCTTTTATTTTGTCGACACTTATTAGACGTCTGGGCATATAAAAAAAGTTTACGGAAATAAATAAATTTGCTCATTACCGCAAGTTTTGCACAGAATGATGAACAATACCATAAAAGACAGCTATAAGATTGTTCACGTAAATAACTTTTTTTAAATAATAACATGCTGATTAATTTTTAATAAACCGGGTAATTTAACAGTAGTAGAAAGGTGGCTAAACAATGAAAAAATTCTCTTTATTATTAGCAATAAGCACGAGTGCATTATTAGTAGCTTGCGGGGATAGTGAGGAGGCGACTAATTTACCGGATAATGCGCCGACTGAACAAAACAGCATGAATCAGACAAGCACGGTGACAGATACTTCGAATGCACCTTTTAACTTTACACATTTTGAGCTGGATATTAAATATGCAAATGACGAAAGCTATGAAGTGAACTACGAAAACGAAGCTTCACGTGCGGAGGCGAAAATTGATGATGAGGTCAATAAATCAAAAATAGAAGGAAATGAAGCAACAAATAAATTAGTTCCGATTTTTGAAAGCTTTACTTTTGATGCTAATACCGAATCAGATGCAGTCATTGATGAAGTGCTCCAAAAATTCAATCAGCCCGATAACTTTTTGGAAGTGGAAATTGAAATAAAATTTGCTGACGGCACGACAAAGGAATACCACCGGACGCAATAAAAACAAGTGTGCAAATATTCCGTTTGCACACTTGTTTTTTATATAATTACAACGCCCTACCTTTGGCATTATTACATCATTTTTGCTATTTGCAATGTACGGTACAATACTTTCGCCATTTGGGAACGTGTCAACTTGCCATCCGGATCAAACCTGCCATTTTCCTTTCCTCCAAAAATGCCAAAATCATATGCCAATGCGATATAGTAGCGATCAGAAGAAGAAAGCTGTTTGACATCGGTAAAAGGATTACTTGAATAATCCGGGTCGGCAATCGCAACTCCCGCATGCTGAAGCAAACGAATGGACATGATTGCCGCTTCCTTCCGTGTCATGATTCGTTCTGCATGAAGGAAATTGGATTGCCTTTGCTCTAAAACGCCTGCCTCTATAAGGGACTGAATAGACGATTCATACCATTTCCCTTGTACATCGCGGTATGCGGAGCCTTCATTTGCCGTTAATGCCATTGCACGGGAAACCATCGTCGCATATTGCGCCAATGTTACATGTTCACGCGGTTTAAATGAATTATTCTCATCTCCTTCAACAATTTTCCGTTTTGCCAATTGCTCAATTTCATAACGATGCCCGTCTGCATGAATATCGAATAATCGGGGCTGATTATTTGTTGCCGTATACTCACCGGAAGTTTTCGTTTTAATAATATGTTTATTCGCCACTCTCGTATAAGGTGTAGCGCTATATTCTCCATCATCGCCTAAACGCAGCAATGTCGCCGTAGCTGGCAAGCCTTTCACTTCAATATCAATATAAGAGGCAAACTGCAGATTATCATTGTATAAACTTGCAGAGAATGATACTGATTGTCCGCTTGTTTCCTCTATCGTCATTGCGACTACCGCTTGCTCATTTGTGCCAGGTATCGCATCACGCGGAATCGAAAGCGCAATATTATTGGAAACGGTTATTTTTGTCGGTGTATAGCGATTCATATCCGAAACAGGCATTAAAACCGTATATGTTTGATCTTGCTTCGTCACTTCAATCCTTGTCGGGCTTTCCTTTTCCTGTAGCTGTTCGTCATCATAATAATATGGGTCCCAGCCATGGGGAATATTGCTTTGCACGTCCTCTATATATATCAGATCTTTAATATTGGTCACTAAGCTTTGCTGCGATATGTTTAATCCATTATATTGAGCGCGCACTTCTTCCACTTGCTGTTTCGTCGAAGAAGTCGTTAAGTTCGAAATGGCCGTCATTACTTGCTGAGCAATTGAGCGATTATATGAAGGAGAATGAAATGTTTCATATTCCCTCATTTTGTCGTTTGCCATTGTCGTCAATAACAACTTAAAATCATACGGAAGCAAATTGTATGCATACATCGCAGACTGATAATTGGATACATAATTTCCGTCTTTTACATTCAATTGTTCAAAGCTCTGTTGAACAGCCTCCGTTTTTCTTGCATTTTCCACATAATTTTGAAGCTGTATGTATAAATGATGCGGTATGACCGCTTTTTGGCCGGCCGTCAATGAATTGTAATAACGATTGGCTTCTTCAATATCACGGATAAATGTACTATTCCGAGAAGAAATCGCAGCCATTTTTGCAGCAAATGTATTTTGCGCATGCTGCTGATTTTCATTTGTGCCTAAATAATAAAATAAAGTCGCCGCATTACGTACTTGTGTTTGCTGGTAATAAGTTAGTGCATTGTAGGCATTGCGCGCTTCCGTTAAATAGTATTGGTATGTAGTGTTCGCAGGGTTAATTTGGTCAATCAAATTTTCTGCATTTTGAACTTGCCAATCATACGAATACGATGTGTTCGCGGAAACGGGTGCATCGCCCACCACCGCAGCTGTTGCGGGAATGGCGAAAAGCGCCAATAATGCTGCTGATTTTTTGTATGCCATGAAATTCAACCTTCCTTTAGTCAATTATGCTTCTGTATAGTATTACTTTCAGTTTATCACGAAATATGCAGTTGTTGTTTATTTTACCAAATTTTGATTATACAGTCCCTTCATTTAATTGTTTAAAATAAATGGCTATTCGCAGGGCTGCTGCTTTTTCTTAGGATGTGCAGGGCTGGCCAAATTGAAGCTGATGATGAGTGAAAAGCGTACACCGTTGTACAGTATTCCCGTTCGCACGCAAAAGAAAAAAACCGGGGTACCCTATAAAGAGTACGCCAGTTTGCTGAATTCCTTTATTTAGATTCGTTGTAAGCATTTAAAAATTCTTTTACTTTTGCACTGTCTGCTTCCAGTTTTAAACCTGTGTCTATTAAAGGTGTTACAGTTGATACAGCAGGCTTTTTCTTGCCTTGGTAGTAGCTGATGAACTCATCTTGATTAATCGAGTATAGCACCGCTTTGCGTAAGTCTGCTGATTTTGCAGTTTCGCGGCCGTTTGTGTTGAATAATAAGTACGATACCGCATTGCTGTCAGCTGTTTTTAGCTGCAGGTTTTCATCGCCTTCCACAACATCGGTTTTTGTTTCAGGCACTGATTGCAATACATGAATCTCGCCATTGCGCAATGCTGAAAGTGCGCTGTCATTGTCTTGGATAAAGCGAACACTAATATTGTCGATATTCGGCTCGTTTTCTGTTCCGACTTGATAAGCTGGATTTTTTACAAATGTTGCTTCATAGTCGTTTTTCTTTACTAAAACATATGGTCCGGATGCGGCTAAATGGTTTGCATAGCCTGCACCTTCCGTAATTGTCGACTGGTCGCCGTAAGCAATATCCGAGTTCGGGTCATAGCTTGCAACATCAAATGTATTCACTGCTGTTACGGCAGCTTCCGAAACAATACCGCCGGATTGGTGCGCCAAGTAGTTTAATACTTGCGGGAAAGGATTTGGTGTCGTCAATTTAACAACCTGATATTTCCCTGCTGCATTGTCTACGTCTTTTTCATCCGTCACGACTTCGGAAATCGCTGCCGGCAATTCATCTGATAATTCTTCTAAAACTGACTTGCCATCTGCTGTTTTCACAGATTCCAAAGAAGTAATATCCGATACGATTTCAACTGTCTCAATATTTTCATGGATTGAATATGTGCGGTGGTCCGGCACCGATGTTTCGTCTTTCGCACGATTAAGCGAGAATACAACATCTTCCGCAGAAACTAAATCGCCCGTATCGACCGCTTTTTCGCCTTCCACTTTTGCGAAGTTAATATCATCGCGCAGTACAAAATAATATTCTTCGTTGTTTTCAGCAATTGCATGGTCATATGATAATGAGCCTTCAGACACAACTTCATCTGTATCAGATAAGTTCACTAATCGAACATACATATTTGTATTTAATGTGTTAATGGAACCGTCATTTGCTTTTACTGGGTCAAGCGATGTCAAAGAGGCCAACGCTTGGTGCAGTACCAAAGTTTCCGAAGCATTTTTCCCTTCATCGTTGAATGAAATTGTTTCCCAAGCTTGAGCACGTGATTTCGGAAGACGAACTGTATCAGGATTTACTTCTGTTTTATAAATACCCTGGAATTTTTGAGAAATATATAATGGTGCGATATAAGCATTGTCGAATACTAATGCCTGTTCCAGTTCTTTATATTTTTCCTTTGCTTCATCACCTGTCAAAGTGCTCGCCTCATCGATTAATTTATCGACTGTTTCATCAGCTGTACGGCTATAGTCGCCGCCTGTTTTGAACAAGCCGCGCACTGCATAGTCCGGGTTCCCTGTTACAGTCGTCCAGCTTGAAATGGCGATATCAAAATTCCCTGCATCTTGCTGTGCTGTGAATGAACCGTAATCAGGCTGGATGTTCAGTTTCACATCAAAGCCGTTTTTCACTAATTGGTCACGTACGATATTCATATCCTGCTCAGAAGAAGACATGCCCAATAGTTCGATAACCGGCTTTGCACCAGTGTTTTCTGATGCATCATTTTCTTTTACATCCGATTTTGTTTCAACACAGCCTGTCAATGCTACCGCCGCTACTGTCGCAGTTGATGCTAACGTAAATAATTTTTTATTCATGAAAAATTCCTCCAAAATGATTAATTAGATTTTGGGTCCAATGCGTCACGCAATCCATCGCCAAAAAAGTTGAACGATAAAACGAGCAGCATAATGCATAGCCCTGGGAAAATCGCTAAATAAGAATGTGACTCTAAGTAAGTGCTCCCAACTTTTAAAATATTGCCCCACTCTGGAATATGAGGCTCAATGCCAAGACCGAGGAAGCTTAAACTGCTTGTTGAAATAACCGCCCCGCCAATTGTTAATGTCGCTTTTACAATCATCGGCGCCAAAGCATTTGGAACGATATGCCTGAAAATAATCGAGCGATCGGTAGCCCCTAATGCACGCGCCGACTCGACAAATTCATAGTTGGAAATTTGCATTACATTGGCCCGCATCGTACGTGCATATGTTGGAATCGCCCCGACACTTAATGCGATGATTAAGTTCGTCGTGTTCGCTCCAAACGCCGCAATAATGGCAATCGCAAGTAAAATACCGGGAATGGCATATAAAATGTCCAATGCACGCATAATGATATTGTCCGTATTTTTACCGTAATATCCTGAAATCGCACCGAGCGCCCCGCCGATTAATGCAGGAATAATCGTTGCGCTAAATCCGACAATCAATGAAATCTGCGCCCCGAACACAATGCGGGAAAATAAATCCCGCCCGAAATTATCGGTGCCTAAAGGATATTCAAGTGTCGGTGTTTGCAATAATACGGCGTAATTGTTTTCTACCGCGAAATCATAGTCAAATGTCCATGAGCTGACAACAGATAAACTAAACATGAATACGATGAAAAACAAGCCGAAAACCGCCATCGTATTGCGCAAAATTTTGTTCCATGTTTTTTGCCATTTTTCAACAGCGGACGGGTCTGTATTGCGCGCTTTCCTTATTAACGTAATCGCTAATAGCAACGAGAAAAAGTTCCCTGTTACTGTCGGGATTAGCAATATAATTCCTAATGGCAGCATCCATTTTGGCGCTGAATCCACAGTTGCATATTTTGCAATTAAAGCGGCTGTTATTAAATACAGCAGTGCCAATACAGCAAATGCGCCCATTGCGAGCAGAAAAGTATCGACAACATACGGCTTGAAAATATTGAAACCGGAAATCATCATGATGAAGATTTGCGTCAAAAATGCATAAACAGCAAATGTATATTCAGCCGTTTTATTTTTCGATGCAAGCATAAAGCCGAATCCTGCCGCAAATACATTGCCTGCGAAAATTGTTAAAATCAACGGGATACCGAGAAATCGTGTACGCTTTGTCAGTTCTCGGTGCTTCGCTAAATCCTTTTTAATAAGCAGTGATATTAGCCATACGTATATTGTTGTACTAATATAAATCGCAAAAAATACAAGTACATAAGGCCGCCATACACCTTCTGAAAAATTAAAGCTATAAAGTAAAAACAGCAATGAAAAAATCGCAGAAAAAGCTATGGTAAACTGTCCATTTACATACTCTTGTGTTATTTTCAACAGCAGTTTTACGTCTGATATGAATTTCACGTCGTTGCCCTCTCCTAAGATTTTTTCATTTTTGATCGTATTCTTGGGTCAAAGAATGCGTATAAAATATCGATGAGCATATTGACAATCGAAATCGTAATCGCGATATATACAACCCCGCCCAAAATAGCAGGAATATCGGGAATGAATTGTTTATCGACAATATAGCTTCCGATACCGCTAATATTAAATACTTTCTCCGTTACGGAAGCACCGCCAAGCATTCCGCCAAATAATAATCCGATCACCGTAATAATCGGAATCATCGCATTGCGAATGGCATGTTTCGTAATGACTTTTCGTTCACTTAAACCTTTTGCTTTCGCTGTAATAATATAATCTTCGTGGATGACTTCCAGCATACTCGATCTCGTCATACGCGCAATCGAAGCGGTAATCGAAGTTCCAAGCACGACAATCGGCAGAACAATCGACATCCAATTCCCTGGGTTATACGTTGCCGGGAACCATTTCAGTTCCAGCGAGAACGTCATAATGAAAATTAGCCCTTGCCAAAAACTTGGGATTGATAGCCCGATTAAAGCAATCAGCATAAACATATAATCGATAAACGAATTAGGACGCACTGCCGAAATAATGCCGACCGGAATTGCAATTGCAATCGCCATCAATAAGGAGAACAAAGCAATTTCAAGCGTTACTGGAAACTTGTTTAAAATACTTTGCGTCACATCCTCCTTCCCTGCAAAAGAAGTCCCTAAATCAAATGTAAAAAGTCCTGATAAGGAATGCCAAAGCTGAACTAAATACGGCTGATCTAACCCGTAAAGCTTATTAAAGTTTTCGATTTGTGCAGGTGTCGCTTCCACCCCAAGCAAATTTCGCGCCGGATCAAAAGGCGAAATGTACAAAATCGTAAACACGAGTGTTGCCACGCCAATAATGACGAATACACTTTGAAGTAAGCGTTCAAAAATAAAGCGAATAAATGGATTGCTCGTAACTATTAATAGTAAATACATGAAAATACCAGGTATTATACTAATAATTAAAAATGGGGGTTTTTTAAGTAGATTGCTAAAATAACTTTTATACGAATCTTTTAAAGCACCTGTAGCAGCAAGCTGTTTCTCCACTTCCCGGTTCAATTTTTGCTCTGTTAACATATTGGCCGTTGCGCTAATTTTTTGCTCATCGATTACCTTTTTGAAAAACCGCGCTTTCGTACGCTCTTCCACTTCATATTGCTTTTGCCAATGCAGTACTGCCCCATCGTCTATCCACTGTTGTTTCACGTTCAATGCTTTTTCCGCATACGCTGATTTAGAACGATTTGCTAAATAGAATGGAAATGTGACGATGTGCACGAGTAGACCGAGCAGTACATATGCAAAATAGTAGCTTTTTTTGAAGCATTTTTTTGAAAGCTTTCAAAAAATAAATGCTGCATGTGAATATGACAGCTCCTTTCTTATATATTTTTGCTGCTCGTTATAGCATTAGGAATAGTAGCTATTAATAATTTGAATGCAATTAAGTGAATGCATAATTGATATATTGTATAATTCCTACCTGTATAGTAATGTATTATGTAGAACGGAAATCAATAAGTCAATAATATTATTTTATTTTCAATCAATTATACTGAGGTGTATCTTGATTCAGCATGCGTCCTAGAATCTCGCTGAATCTTACTAAAAAAGCATTGATCACTCACTTGAACAGATGAGTGTTTACTGCTGAATTAAAATAAAGGATGAACATTTATGAGTGAAAAGTTGCTTCATGTAAATAATTTACGCGTTTCTTTTATTACAGGCGAACAAGAATTCGAAGCAGTAAAAGGCGTTAGTTTCCATGTGAATAAAGGAGAAACAGTAGGAATTGTCGGTGAATCCGGAAGCGGTAAAAGTGTAACTGCGCGCTCAATCATGCGGCTCCTTCCGTCTCCCCCGTCATTTTTAAAAGAGGGGACAATTGAATTCCAAGGGAAAAATTTGATCACACAAACAGAAAAACAAATGGAAGGAATACGCGGAAAAGATATAAGCATGATTTTCCAGGATCCGATGACATCAACAAATCCTACCATCCGCATCGGAGACCAAATTGCTGAAGGTATTATGAAACACCAAGGGCTCTCGAAAAAAGAAGCTTATGCGAACACGATGGAGCTGCTAAAACTTGTCGGCATTAAAAATAGTGAAGAACGCTATAATCAATACCCGCATGAATTTAGCGGAGGAATGCGTCAGCGTGTCATGATTGCGATGGCCCTTGCCTGCAATCCATCTCTTCTGATTGCAGACGAACCGACAACAGCGCTTGATGTAACAATACAAGCACAAATTTTATCGTTAATGAAGGAAATGCAAGAGCGCTTCGGTACATCTATTATATTAATTACCCACGATTTAGGTGTCGTAGCAGGTATGTGCGATCGGGTCGTCGTTATGAAAGAAGGCGAGGTTGTGGAACAAGGTACAACAGAGGAGATTTTCGCAAACCCGCAGCACTCTTATACAAAGCGCCTTTTGAATGCACTGCCGAAGCTTCATGAAAAGAAGGAACCGAAAGCAATGCCTAATTTATCGGCAGATTTGGATATAAATATGCCTTTAGTGGAAGTAAAGAATATTTCAAAGCACTTCGAACTAGCAAAAGGCAATGTATTAAAAGCGGTAAATGATTTATCATTTCATATTTATCCGGGTGAAACACTTGGTCTAGTCGGAGAATCAGGTTCTGGTAAATCAACTACAGGACGCACATTATTGCAGCTGCATGAGCCAACTGACGGTGAAGTGCTATATAAAGGGGTGCCTGTTAGCCGCTTAACGAAAAATGAATTAAAAAGTATGCGCCGCTATATGCAAATTATTTTCCAGGACCCTTATTCAAGCTTAAATCCAAGGAAAAAGGTGCTGGATATTATCGGTGAAGCGCTTGATGTGCATAATTTAATCTCATCCAGAGAATCACGCCGTACTCGTGTGGAGGAATTATTAGAGCTTGTAGGATTAAAAAAGGAGCATGCTCTCCGCTACCCCCACGAATTCAGCGGCGGTCAGCGCCAGCGAATCGGAATTGCCCGTGCACTCGCAGTCGAGCCCCAATTCATTGTCTGTGATGAACCATTATCTGCATTGGATGTATCGATTCAGAAGCAAGTCGTCGATTTATTAAAGGACTTGCAGCAGAAGCTCGGATTAACTTATTTATTTATCGCGCATGATTTGTCAATGGTAAAGCATATTAGTGATCGTGTCGCCGTTATGTATGGCGGAAAAATCGTCGAGTTGGCCGAAAGTGAAGAGCTGTATGCAAATCCGCAGCATCCGTACACGAAAATGCTGCTTGACTCGATTCCCATTCCGGACCCGGTAATTGAAAAACAGAAGAAGCGTCGTGTTATGACCGACGAAGAGCTCATTTCCAATCGTTTTGATGTGGAAAATACGAAGCTTGTTGAAGTGTCAAAAGGGCATTGGGTGGCGATTTAACAATAGAAATATATTTAATAACAACAGTTAATGAACCTTACTTGAATCATAAGAAAAATCGATTGTTTCCGCTTTTGGCTAAACAATCGATTTTTTTGCGGTAAAATAATGATTCCCTGGTCGGATAAGCTCTTTAGCAAATCCATTCCCTATTGAATCGACCCAGTACTTTTTAGACCGGGTGTTACCTTTACATTAATTTGCGCATTTTTATATGCCTCTTCCCATTCCGTATCACTCATGCGTCGGTTGTGAAGCACTTTTCCTTTATAATCAATTCCAAAACCAAGCGGGTCATAACCCTCTTCTATCATTTTTGAAATAAATTCAGTAATTACCTCCTCGCCCTCTTCCTTTAGTAGTTTATTGTATTTGGGCAAATCCCGATTTAATAGCGGTTTTTTGGATTCAGATATATAGCCGTACAAACCGACTTTCAGTTCCAATTCGATATTTTCGGATTTTTTGATGTTCACTTTGTATTTTGATTTGATTGTATCAATTCTTGCAATAAAATGTTCATCGTCTCTTTTTATAAGAAAATCTGCATGTTTCGTTTCCTTCGCCAGCATATTATAGATCCCGGTATTTAAAGAATCCAGTTCGTACGGTTCCTTTTTGTCAGCCAATACTAGTGATTTATTAATTTCAAAATGTGTCCCTTCCTCACTGACTTTGATGATTGGAACAACAGTATCAATTCCCCGCTCTTCCATATTTCTTCTAAATTCAAATAAATAGGTTGTGACAATATATTGACTTGTCGTTCCATGATGATCGAAATAATTGAAAAGTTCGGGGTATGCGGCTGTTTCCCCTTGCGGAATTATTTTGATTACTTCCTCTGCAGTTGGTTTTCCACTCGCAATCCAGGAGATCATTTGTATATCCGGTCTTCTTAACAAAAAATCCAGAATTTCTTTACTTCGATTTTCTTTAAGCAGCTCTTCTCCAATGATCAGTAGTTTGGAGTGGCCAAATTCCAGCTCCTTATCTGAGGCCGATTGAAGTACACGGATTGCTTCAGACAAAGTTTCACCTGTTTGTGTGAGATACGAATAGCCGGGCTGTGTCGTCTCTTTAAACGAGCCGGTTGGTTCATACAGCTTCAATGTTATTTTATAAGGTTTATCTTCTTCTTCTGATTTATCAATAGCAATCATCGCGACAAATACACTTTTATCAATATCTTTAAATGCACAGCCTGTTAAAACAAAAAGGCTGAAAAAAAAGAGAATAATGGCTAATTTAGTTTTTAGAAAGGGATTCGGCATTTTTCATCCTCCTTTTTATAAACAAAAATAAAACGACCATTAAAGGGAAAATAAATACTAATATGTTATAAAAATACCTCGTGTAAAGGAATAGCTGATATTCATTTACTTTACGTACTATTACTAGTGAAATAACGATGAAAAACGGTATTGGAAGTAAAGTACCAACAATCTTTCCTTTATATTTTATTTTTTCCAGCTTAAAGACAAATTTCAGAAATTCCATCGCTGCATGCCAGTGGATGAGAATGCTTAAAAAAGCGATGCCCAAATAGAACAGCAGGAAAATGAACAGAACGCGTTCAATTACAAAAAAGTCCATTCTTAACGAGTCTGTTGTCGTAATCCAAGGATAAACAAGCTGATCAATATTTTCAAAGCCATTAAATCCAATTGGAATAAAGTATGTTGTAAATAAAGTCGCAATCGATATGCATACAAGTATAGCAATTTGCTTAAAGCCGAATGTTTGTTTCTCAGTAAAGAAACGATTGAAAACAAACAAATTGGCTGCCCCCAAAAATAAGAAAAAGCAGGCGGAAAATGAATGGTAATTCGGCATTTGGTTAATATATAAAGCCGCTTCCTTTACAAAATCCCAATTTAAACTTTGCGCACTGTACGCTTTAATAAAAATAAAAAAGATGAGTGGACATGTGATGAGTATTAATATTTCAATCGTATAGAAAACACGCTCTGTTTTCATAACACATCCAAAGATGACGGCCAAAATAATCGTCAGGCATATTTGAATAATGGGCATTTCCGGCGACAGGTATCGAATTAGAAGAAATGTAAAAGTAATCAATGTAATTAAGCCTGCTGTAAACCAAAGGACAGCAAGCGAGAAGACGAACGGCAAGTAAAACCATTTTGAGGTTGTTTTTTGCAGTAGTTCGGGCAATGTTGTTCCGGGAAAGGAAATAAAAAAGCGGGTGTATATTGTTACAAGAACGACACCTGCAACCGCCCCCAAAATCATTGAAGAAACCGCCCCATCCTTATGGGAAGACAGAAGAATCGCAGGGACGGAAGCGATAATATTCGCCACCATATTAATCAATATTAAGTAGTAATAAAATCGACTCATGTATTCCCTCCTGGTTTTCCCTTGCCCGCTTTTGAAGGAGAAATTTTTAAATACGGTTCCCCAAAACTGTTAATGCTTACCAAATACATAATAAATGCAAATAAGCCGAGCGTTAATCCTGCTAATCCAAAAATCGTTGTCGTAAATATAAAAAATAGCCGTACTATTCGAATTGCAAACGCCATTTCATTCACGGGAATGACAAAGGTCGAGATCGCTACAGCGGAAACAAGGATAACCATGACATTCGATGCAAGTGATGCCTCTGTCACGGCAGTCCCTAATATCAATCCGCCTACAGTGGTGGCAGTGGCACTTACAGCTTTCGGGAGCCGAATACTTGCTTCTAACAGCATTTCCATAAAAAGGAGCATAAACAGCACTTCGATGAATGATGAAAATGGAACCCCAATTCTGCTCCCTGCGATTGTCAGCGCAAGCTCCGTTCTGAATACTTCCGGTGCAAATGATGTAATGCCAATATAAAGACCCGGCAAAAGCAGACTGATGATTAACCCGATATAGCGCAGCAATCTTAAAAAAAAGGAGATAAAAAACGTATGGTAATTGTCCTCCATTGTCGTCATAAAATCAAAAAAAGCAACAGGTGCTGCAAGTGCTTGAGGATTTGCATCCAACAGCAGGACAACTTTGCCGTTTGATAGATTGTAGGCGATGCGGTCCGGCCGTTCTGTCATAATCATTTGGGGAAATAATGAAATCCGTCTATTATTCAAAAAGTTATTCAATTGATTGGTCGATGTAATGAGCTGTTTATCGATTTTCCGGAGTCTTTCCTGAATCACCTTTAATACCTTTTTATTTACTTTTTCTTGGTCGTAAATAATAGCGAGTTTTTGCTGATTGACTTCTCCTAAAACTAAATATTCCACATATAAAGTTTGCTGATGGTAATTAGTGCGGATGATATTTATATTTGTTGCGAGATTGTCGCTAAGTGCAAGTTGCGAGCCATGGATTGTCATTTCCACGGATGTTGTATTCACCTGATCGTTTGTTGAAAATTTCAAATCCAGCAAAAAGTATTCATTTTGAATAACGACGAGTATATTCCCGCTTAATAATTCTAATTGCAGCTGTTCTTTTGAATTGGTTTCCTGATACTGCGGCAATGCTTTCAAATATTGGATAAATTTATTTCCATCCGTCATTTCAAAAAAGGGCTTAATGATGATTTGCTGGAGCTGTTCCATGTTAATAAGGGGCTTTATATAAAATAGCAATGCCTGCCTTTCCTCGTTTTCCAAGGTCTTCTTCGTTAATTCGTTCGTATTCGCGAGCTGTTCTGTGATCCACTTAACGGTTTCTGCAGAAGACATATAAATTCTCCAATCATTTATAAAAATATTATTATTAGATTGCCCAATATTTGAAATATAATTCATAGAAGACGAGAAAATATGAGTGAAAAAAAGACAGTTCGCTTCAATATCTCGCATGTTGATATCGCTTGGGATTTGGTTACTTACATTTCCTTTTCCCCGCAAAAAAAAAACGCTTCAAACAGCCGGTGTGACCATTCGAAGCGAATCTATATTTAATAGGCAATGCGTTTTTTCTCAAATTCCGCGATTTGTTCTTCGTATTGAAACGTCAACGAAATTTCATCCCAGCCATTTAATAGCATTTGTTTATAATATGGGTCAATCGTAAATGCATATGTCTTGCCATAGCCGGTTGTGACAGTTTGCTGCTCTAAATTCACTTCAATTGCCTGTGCGTTTGCCATGCCTTTTTCCAAAAGCTCATTACATTCGGCTTCCGTCAGCTTAATCGGCAAAATGCCATTTTTGAAGCAGTTGTTATGGAAAATATCCGCAAAGCTTGGTGCAATCACTACACGGAAGCCATAATCCAAAATTGCCCAAGGTGCGTGCTCGCGTGATGAGCCGCAGCCAAAGTTGTCTTGTGCAACCAAAATTTCAGCGCCATTATATTCCGGTTTATTTAAAACGAAATCCTCGACCTGCTTGCCGTCTTTATCAAAACGCCAATGATAAAAAACAAATTGGCCGAAACCAGTGCGCTCAATACGCTTTAAAAATTCCTTTGATATAATTTGGTCTGTATCAACATTTTTGCGGTCAAGCGGTGCATAAATGCTGTTCACGATATTAATCGGTTCCATACTAATCTCTCCTTATGCTTCCTGCTTTTGCAGTTTTCGAACATCTACAAAGCGACCGTGAATCGCCGCTGCCGCTGCCATAGCCGGTGATACAAGATGCGTTCGTGCACCGGCACCTTGACGTCCTTCAAAGTTGCGGTTTGAAGTTGATGCGCATCGCTCGCCGGATGGAATGATATCTTCATTCATCCCTAAGCAAGCCGAGCAGCCTGACTCACGCCATTCAAAACCTGCATCAAGGAAAATTAGATGGAGTCCTTCTTCTTCTGCTTGACGCTTTGTAGACCAGGAGCCGGGAACGACAATCCCTTTCACGCCAGATGCCAGCTTTTCGCCTTTTACAATTTCAGCTGCTGCACGCAAGTCATTAATGCGCGAGTTCGTGCATGAGCCGATAAATACATGCTGAATTTCAATATCAGTAATTTTTTGGCCTTCTTGCAAATCCATATATTTCAGCGCTTTGTCCAATGCCGCCTTATCTGTATCATTATCGTAATCGGCCGCAGTCGGCACAGTTTTCGTTACGCCGACGCCCATCGCCGGGTTCGTGCCCCATGTTACGATTGGCTCGATTTCCACTGCTTCGATTTCCAGTACAGCATCATACGTCGCATCCGCATCAGACGCTAAGCTTAACCAGTATTTCGCAGCTTCTTCAAATTTCTCTCCTTGGGGTGCATGACGGCGCCCGCGAAGGAAATCGACCGTTGTTTCGTCAGGGGAAATTAAACCGGCCTTTGCCCCCGCTTCAATCGACATATTACAAATCGTCATACGTTCTTCCATTGAAAGCTTCCGTATCGCTTCACCAGTGTACTCAACGATATGGCCAGTTCCGATACCGATACCCCATTTTGCGATGATCGCCAAAATGATGTCCTTTGCTGTCACACCAACTCCAAGCTCTCCATTCACGCGGATTTCCATTGTCGGTGGCTTCAGTTGCCACAATGTTTGTGTTGATAATACATGCTCGACTTCCGATGTTCCGATACCGAATGCAATCGCGCCGAATGCACCATGTGTGGCGGTATGCGAATCACCGCAAACAATAGTTTTGCCTGGTTGTGTAAGTCCGAGTTCCGGTCCGATAACATGCACAATCCCTTGATCAGGATGTCCGATATCCGCTAGTTCAATGCCGAATTCCTTTGCGTTTTCCGCCAGTGTCATAATTTGCTTTTTCGCGATCGGATCGTTGATTGTCGGCAAGTTTTTCGTCGGTACATTGTGATCCATCGTTGCAAAAGAAAGATCTGTCCGGCGCACTTTTCGCCCTGCTAAGCGAAGCCCCTCGAACGCTTGCGGACTCGTAACTTCATGAATTAAATGCAGATCGATATAAAGTAAGTCCGGCTTCCCTTCTTCGCGATGCACGACATGCTGTTCCCACACTTTTTCAATAATATTTTTCCCCATAGTTCTCACCGTTCCTTAATTGTATGAAATCATAATGCTATCCGAGACGAAGCTTGCGTCGATTTCGTTCAGCACTTTCTCTGTCCATTCTTCTGTTGATAGTGAACGTGTATGTTCTTGTGCCAAATCCGCGGTATAGTATCCATCATCGAATACGGCTGTAACCGCACGTTCGATTTCCGCTGCTTCTTCTTTCAGGCCGAATGAATATTGAAGCATCATTGCCACCGACAGAATTGTTGCCGCAGGGTTGGCGACACCTTGCCCTGCAATTTCCGGTGCTGAGCCATGCACGGGCTCATAAAGTCCGAAATTATCGCCGCGAATTGATGCGGAAGGCAATACGCCGAGTGAACCTGTAATAACAGAAGCTTCATCACTTAAAATGTCGCCGAACAGGTTTTCCGTCACGATAACATCATAATGACCAGGGTTTGTAATAAGTTTCATCGCCACCGAGTCAACTAAGTTATGTTCTGTTTCTACATCTGGGTACTGCTTTTTCTTCTCTTCGACAATTTCACGCCACAAACGTGAAGTGTCAAGTACATTTGCTTTGTCTACCGAGCAAAGTTTTCCACGACGTAAACGAGCTAATTCAAAAGCATTTTCGACAATGCGCTCGATTTCTTCACGGGAATACACACATGTATCAATAGCACCTGCATCTGTTTTTTTACGTGGTTCCCCAAAATATAGCCCGCCTGTCAATTCACGAACGATCATTAAGTCTACATTTTCTGCAACTTCACGTTTTAATGGAGAAGATGCAAGTAAACTAGGGAAAGCTTTCACAGGACGTAAATTCGCAAATAAATCAAAGTGCTTGCGGATTTTCAGTAAACCTTTTTCCGGACGTAATTCAGGTGTGTTGTTATCCCACTTCGGTCCCCCGACAGCACCTAATAAAATCGCATCACTCGCTTCACACATTAAAATCGTCTCATTTGGCAATGGATTGTTGAACTGATCGATTGCCGCCCCGCCGATTGCTCCGTAATTTAAATGAAATGTATGATTAAAACGTTTCCCGATTACTTGTAATACTTTTACTGCACTTGCAACAACTTCAGGACCAATTCCGTCCCCTGGTAGTACTGCAATTTTCTTTTCCATTTGAAAAACACCTTTCTTTCTTCGTGAAGTTACTTGATGTAGAAGCGCCATCAGCTGTGATGGCGCACAATGATTTTATTGCGCAACAGCTTGCTCTTCCCGAACATGCTGTTGGATCAATTGTCGGTTAACTGCATTTAAATAGGCTTTTGCGCTTGCTTCCAGTACATCCTGCGCTGAATCTCGCCCTGTTGATGTATAGCCGTTATATTTCAGATTAATGACTGCTTCTCCAAGTGCGTCGCGGCCTTTGCCGACGGATTGCACACGGTAATCCAAAATATTGACTTTGCCTTGTACAAGCTGTTCGAGTGTATTGAATATAGCTTCGACTGAGCCTGATCCTGTTGATGCAAGTGTTTTTGTTTCGCCTTCAGGGGTCAAAACAGATGCGGTAGCCGTCGGGATATTTTCCGTGCCGTACTGTACTTGAACCGATTTCAGTTCAAATAATGGAACATCTCCAACAGAAACTTGCTGCTCCGTTAAAATTGTCGTTAAATCTTCTTCTGTCACTTCTTTTTTGCGATCTGCCAATTTTTTGAACTCTGTAAATGCTTTATTCAGCTTTTCATCCGACAGTTCAAAGCCCATCGTCTCTGCACGGTCACGGAATGCCGCACGCCCAGAATGCTTCCCTAAAACTAACGGGATGTCATCTTCACCTACAAGTGCAGGAGAAATAATCTCGTATGTTTCAGGATTTTTCAATACCCCATCTTGGTGAATGCCCGATTCATGCGCGAACGCGTTTTTCCCGACAACCGCTTTATTTGGCTGGATGACAACATTCGTCAGGCGGCTGACCATTTGCGAAGTGCGCTTAATTTCCTTTAAATTCAGTCCTGTTTCAACACCGTAAAAATCTTTTCGGATGTGCAATGCAACACCGATTTCCTCCAATGCGGCGTTTCCTGCACGTTCACCGATCCCATTAATCGTACATTCCACTTGGTCTGCACCGTTTTGGATGGCCGCCAAAGAATTTGCTACAGCCATCCCTAAATCATCATGGCAATGTGCGGAAAACTTGATTTTCTCTGCACCGTTTACATTTTCCCGCAAATAGCGGAATAATGCGCCATACTCTTCAGGTGAAGCATAGCCAACTGTATCGGGAATATTGATTGTTGTGGCACCGGCTTTAATCACTTCACGGCAAATGCGCACTAAAAACTCCTTATCAGATCGGAAGCCATCTTCAGCGGAAAATTCTACAAGCGAAAATTTTTCTTTTGCGTACTTTACAGCTGCAACTGCCTGCTCGACTACTTCATCCGGATTCTTTTTAAGTTTGTATTCCATATGGATCGGGCTCGTTGCGATAAATGTATGAACATGTGGCTGCTCAGCATGGCGAATTGCTTGCCAAACAGCATCAATATCCCCTTTAACAGCGCGGGCCAATCCCGTAACGATCGAATTTTTCACTGTTTTCGCAATTAGCGATACTGCTTCCAAGTCACCTGGTGATGAGGCAGGAAATCCCGCCTCAATGATTGTGACACCTAAACGCTCTAGTTGTTTTGCGATTTCAACCTTTTCTGCTGTATTTAAATTAATGCCAGCCGATTGTTCGCCATCGCGCAATGTTGTATCAAAAATGTCAATTTTCTTCATATTATTTCACTGTTACCTTTTGTTTTCCCTGGTTGATGAATGGCATCATTGCACGTAATTTTGCGCCAACCTCTTCAATTTGGTGGTTTGCCCCAGCCTCTTTGAATTTCGTATATTCTGGACGACCATTTTCGTTTTCAGCGATCCAGCGTTTAGCGAATGTACCGTCTTGAATATCTGTTAATACATCTTTCATGCGCGCTTTTACAGATGCGTCGATAATGCGCGGACCTGAAACATAGTCGCCCCACTCCGCCGTATCCGAAATCGAGTAGCGCATTGTCGCCATGCCGCCTTCGAACATTAAGTCAACGATCAATTTCAGTTCATGCAATGTTTCGAAATATGCCAATTCTGGTTGGTAGCCAGCTTCCACCAATGTCTCGAAACCAGCTTTTACAAGCTCTGTTGTACCGCCGCATAATACCGCTTGCTCACCGAATAGATCTGTTACCGTTTCTTCGGCGAATGTTGTTTCAAGCAGACCGCCGCGTGCTGAACCGATTCCTTTGCCGTATGCAAGCGCTAATTCACGAGCAGTGCCTGTAGCATCTTGGTGGATTGCGAATAAGCCTGGCACGCCTGCACCTTCCGTGAATTGGCGACGTACTAAGTGACCTGGGCCTTTTGGCGCTACTAAGAATACGTCAACATCTGCTGGTGGTGTAATTTGACCGAAGTGTACATTGAAGCCATGTGCGAACATTAATGCTTTGCCAGCTGTTAAATATGGGGCGATTTCTGCTTCATAAACCGCTTTTTGGCGCTCATCCGGAAGCAGGATTTGGATTACATCTGCTTCTGCTGCTGCTTCTGCTACTGATTTAACTTCTACGCCATCTTCTTTTGCTGCATCATATGATTTACCTGGTCGAATGCCTACTACTACATCAAAACCTGATTCTTTTAAGTTAAGCGCATGTGCATGACCTTGTGAACCATAACCGATGATCGCGATTTTTTTCCCTGTAAGTACTTGCTCGTTGATTTCGTTTTCATAATACATTTTTGACATTTTCATTTCCTCCAATTAATTTAAGTAATTTATTTTTGATATAAGGGCATTGGATGGCATCCGCCGCCCCGTATGGAATGCCATGCTATTTTAAAATCGAAAGCTGGGGGCCTTCGACTTTCTGTGCTTCGCGTATTGATGCTGTTGCGCCTGTTCGAGTCAATTCCTTGATGCCATATGGCCGGATAAGCTCGATAAAGGCATCGATTTTTTCCGGGTGGCCGACCACTTCATATGTCACGACATTTTTGGAAGTGTCGACGACTTGCGGACGGAATGGCTCGACAATTGCATTCATCTCTAAGCGCAAATTTGGCGGCGATACAACTTTTATAAGCGCCAATTCGCGAAGGACAATTGATTTTTCGGTAATATCATTTACTTTCAATACGTCAATCTGCTTTGATAGCTGTTTAATTAGCTGTTCGATTTTATTTTCATCTTCCACATGTACGATGAACGTCATCTTTGAAAAGTTTGGCTGTTCCGAATGACCAACCGTAATCGATTCAATATTGAATTGACGTTTCATTAATAAACCTGTTATACGATTCAGTACACCACTTTGGTTAATTACTGTAACTGTGAGAACGCGTTTCATGGCTTTTTCACTCCAATCATTTCATGTAATCCTTTTCCTGGTGCAACCATTGGGAACACGTTTACAAGCTGCTTGACACGGCAGTCAATTACGACCGGCTCATCCGAATTGATCGCTTCGGCAAATATCGCTTCCGCCTCTGACAATGTTTCGATTTTATAGCCTTTAATTCCATATGCATCCGCTAACTTCACGAAGTCTGGCTGGATTGGCATTAAACTTTGTGAATACCGTTCCTCGTAAAACGTTTCTTGCCATTGGCGCACCATCCCTAAACAGCTGTTATTTAAAATGACAACTTTTACTGGTAAGTTGAACTCCTTCAGCAATGCCAATTCTTGGTTCGTCATTTGGAAGCCTGCATCACCGACGATGGAGATTACTTTCTTTTCCGGCTTTGCAAACTGTGCGCCAATTGCTGCCGGGAAACCGAAGCCCATCGTTCCTAAGCCGCCTGATGTCACCCAGCCGTGCGGATTGTTCAAATGATAATATTGTGCCGCCCACATTTGGTGCTGCCCAACATCTGTCGTGACAATTGCCTCGCCATTTGTCAGTCTATGGAGAATTTCTATTGCCTGCTGCGGCAAAATTTCTTCGCCGGCTTCCTCGTACCAGAGCGGATATTTTTCGCGGCTATCATTCAAGTAGTGAATCCACTCGCTCGTATCCGGGCCTTGAAAATCTTTTTTCAGCAATGCATATAATGCTTCTTTCGCATCTGCCACGATCGGAATGTCGGTCGGGACATTTTTTCCGATTTCTGCAGGGTCGATATCGATATGGATAATTGTAGCGTTAGGCGCAAATGTTGCCAGGTTTCCTGTTAAGCGGTCATCGAAGCGTGCGCCAATATTGATTAATAAGTCGCATTTTGTAATGGCATCATTTGCTGTAGCATAGCCGTGCATCCCAGCCATCCCAAAAAATTTCTCATGTTTTCCGTGAACACTTCCTAAGCCAAGCAACGTATTGACAATAGGCAAATTGTATTTTTCGATAAATTCCGTCAATTGCTCGCGCGCATCGGCAAATAATACACCTGCACCTGCAAGAACTAATGGTTTTTTCGCTAATGATAATGCTTGGATCGCTTTTTGAATCTGTAAATAGTTCGGCTTGGTCGTTGGTTGATAGCCAGGCAAATAAATATCATCCGGTGCTTTAATTTCTTCAAAGAGCACTGTTTGCGAAATATTTTTCGGGAAATCTATGACAACCGGCCCTTTACGTCCTGTATTCGCAATATGGAATGCTTCTTTAATAATGCGGGGAATATCAGCTACATCCTGCACTTGGTAATTGTGCTTCGTAATCGGTGTCGTGATCCCCATAATATCCGCTTCCTGGAATGCATCTGTGCCGATTACCGAAGTAGCGACCTGACCCGTGAAAATAACTAACGGAATAGAATCAATCATCGCATCCGCTATTCCCGTCACTAAGTTTGTCGCACCCGGTCCTGATGTGGCGATGACAACACCCGGCTTATTCGTAACACGGGCATATCCTTCCGCTGCATGAATCGCACCTTGTTCGTGGCGAGTCAGGATGTGACGGATCGGATTGCGGTATAGCGCATCATAAATTTGCAGAACGGCACCGCCTGGATACCCGAAAATGATATCCACATCCTGTTCATGTAATGCTTGCACTAAAATATCTGCGCCATCTCTCGGTTTTGTTATTTGTTGTTGTTCATCGGGCTTTTCAATTTCTTGGTTTATAGAAACATTTGCACTCATATAAAATTCTCCTTCCTTTTTTGAAAATCTATGTGAATTATTATTAATGAAAAAAAGAAAAAGCCTCTTCTCCGCACGCAAAAGAAAACCTCTTGCGCAGGGATGAAAAAGACTTTTCATGGTACCACCCTCGTTTATAACATCGGTGAAAAGCCTTTTTGAAAGACATTTTCAACCTTGTTACCTCGCGAACCGCTATCATCTCTCCATTCCAAACCCCCTATTAGGAAATTTGTGCAACTAAATGTAGAGAACGATTCATTAATAACGAGCATTTGGATTATGCCCGGAGCTATCTAATGGCTTATGCGTTTAACAGCTCACTCCGAGGGGATGTCGAATATAGTTGTATCACCGGCTTCCACCAGCACCGGCTCTCTGGCAAATACAAATATCCATATTCTTTAACCTCATCAACGTTTTAAATTATTCAATTTATATTTTCATGATGCCGCCTTGCGAGGCATTCGTCACTAATGCTGAGTAGCGTGCCAGCCAGCCGCGCTTAATCTTTGGTTCGAATGGCTGCAAGCTTTGACGACGCTCTGCAAGAACATCATCCGGCACTTGTAAATTAATCGTTCTGTTCGGCAGATCGATTTCAATTGTATCCCCGTTTACGACTAAAGCGATTGGACCGCCTTCAGCCGCTTCCGGAGAAATATGGCCGATTGAAATGCCGCGTGATGCACCAGAAAAACGTCCATCCGTAATGAGCGCGACTTTCGTTCCTAATCCTCGGCCTTGAATCGCGGATGTTGGTGCCAGCATTTCCGGCATACCCGGACCGCCTTTTGGACCTTCATAACGAATGACGACAACATGGCCTTCTCGAACTATGCCAGCATCAATCGCCTGCTGTGCCTCTTCTTGAGAATCGAATACAATCGCTTCTCCTGTAAAAGTCTGTATCGAAGGATCGACCGCACCTACTTTAATGACTGAACCTTCCGGAGCGATATTTCCGAACAATACTGACAAGCCGCCTACAGCACTGTATGGATTATCCTTTGTGCGAATGACACGCTCATTTGTAATTTCATAATCTTTTACAAGCTCTCTCATTGAAACGCCTGCGATTGTCGGCCTGTCAGGGTGAATTGCCCCTGGAATTTTCGTTAATTCATTAATAATTGCCTGAACACCGCCCGCTTTTGCAATGTCATCCATCGAAACATCCGATGCCGGCATAATTTTCGCAATGTATGGAACACGTTCCGCTACTTTATTAATCTCTTCAATGTTGTATTCGATTTCCGCTTCATTGGCGATCGCCAATGTATGAAGCACTGTATTTGTCGAACCGCCCATTGCCATATCCAATGCAAATGCATCATCAATCGCTTCTTTTGTCACAATATCGCGCGGCTTTACATCTTCTTTAATCATGCGAACTAAATGTTTCGCTGCTTCGTAAATCAGCTCTTTCCGTTTTTCGCTTGTTGCAACAATTGTACCGTTACCCGGCAATGCCAAGCCTAGCATTTCCATCAAGCAGTTCATCGAGTTTGCCGTGAACATCCCTGAACATGAGCCGCATGTCGGACATGCATTGTTTTCAATATCGAGCAGCTCTTCAGCCGACATTGTGCCCGCTTTATGTGCACCGACACCTTCAAATACGCTTGTTAATGATAATGGTTTACCAGCTGATGATGTTCCAGCCTCCATCGGACCGCCTGAGACAAAAACAGAAGGCACATTCGTACGAACAGCAGCCATTAGCATACCCGGTGTAATTTTGTCGCAGTTTGGAATATAGAACACACCGTCAAACCAGTGTGCGTTAATAACTGTCTCCGCTGCGTCCGCAATAATTTCCCTTGATGGCAACGAATAGCGCATCCCGATATGTCCCATCGCAATGCCGTCATCAACGCCAATCGTATTGAATTCGAATGGAATTCCGCCTGCTTCTATAATGGCTTCCTTTACAACATCTGCAAACTCACGCAAATGAACATGGCCTGGAATAATATCAATATATGAATTGCATACACCGATAAACGGCTTCTCTAAATCTTTTGCCTTTACTTTCCCTGTAGCATATAAAAGACTACGGTGCGGAGCCCGGTCAACTCCAAGTTTGATCATATCACTTCTCATATTAAACGCCCCTCAACGCATTGCTTATACTCTTGTTGTCATCTTTATCTATTTTCATATTTCGATGATCCTAAAATAATTTGAATATTCAAACTTCTTTAATTAGGAGTTATCGAATATGCCACCTCATACGATACAGCTTAACATTGCTTTGCCGTGCTTGAATGATGTGGTGTACTAAATTGTTGTTATCATAGTACGAAACGATTGCGGACGTCAACACTATTTTTTGAATTTTTTATACAATTCCAAAAGTTCTAATTTATTGGAATCGCTTTCATCTTGATTGCTGTGCCCTTTCTTCTCTTTCATTACCTGTTTTCCGAAATTTGAATTTTTTAAAAATTTAATTCATTTTTATTTATTCATCGAAAATATTTTTAAAATACGTTGTTAAAAATACATTTTGCGGATCCATTAATTTTCGTTGTTCATTAAAAAGAGAGGCGTTTCCATAAAATTCTTCTATATTATTTTTGCTGTAATGATTCACTTTCCCCCAATGCGGTCTCCCTCCATAGCGCTTCATCATCTGACGTATCCATGTAAAATAGATCGATTCATCCATTCCTTTATACATATGAAAAGCAATGAACGCGCTTTCCTGCCCTTGTGTCGGACTTAAATATCCCTGCTCCCCGGCAGTTGTGCGGATTTCAATCGGAAAATGCACATGAAATTTCCCGCTTTTGAACATTGCATGCACTTCCTCGATACATGACTCGAAATGGCTGAGCGGAATGGCATATTCTGTTTCGACGAACTTTACATTGCGGGGCGAAGGGTAAATTTCGTAGCTCTTTCCTGTACGGCTTTCCTGGCCGACAACCTTTGATGCGAGCCGGCTGATCGCCAAACTTTGCGACGGCTTGTACTTGCAAAGCTCGGATGCGACATAGAACAGCCCATTTTCCAATGCCTGGATTTTCGCTTGCTCGACATATTTTTCCCATTTTGGCTGATCGATCGGCGCGACAGCCTTCATTTTTTTCACTTGGATATGCTCGCTTCCCGGAAAGTAAAACCATTCAATATTTCGGTGATTACGTATTTCACTTTGGAAGTTTTTTACTTCTGATTGCAAATTTGATCTTTCCGAAACATATGCCAAGCTGTATAATGGCACGACTTTCAGCACGACGGTCACGACGATTCCCAATAAACCGACAGATAGATGCAGCGCCTCGGAAATCGCGTCTGTCGTCCGTTCAATTTCGATATATTCCCCTTCACCCGTCACGATCCCCCACCGCAGCACCATAGAGGAAAACGAACCTAGTGAGATGCCTGTACCATGTGTCCCCGTGGAAATTGCCCCAGCCAGTGTCTGCTGCTGGATATCGCCCATATTGCTCAATGCCAAGCCGTACTGGGCGAGCATTGGACCGACTTCGTATAAGTAAGTGCCAGCATGAAACGTGGCTGTATAATCATCTTTTTGCACCGATATGAGCCCGCGCATATTGTGCAGTGACAGTGCCGTTTGCTCAGGCATTGCGACAGGGCTAAATGAATGGGCGGCACCTGTCACACGAATCGTCCTTTTTTCATATGCATGCTGCTTTACAATTTCGCATAATTCTTCAATCGTGTTCGGTGCGTAAAATTGACTTGGATATGCTGTATAATTTTCACACCAGTTTGTCCATTTTTGCCCGTTGCGCCACTTTTTTATAGAAAACATTGTCCATCCCCCCGATATGTTTGAAACTGTTCTTTGTAAAGTCCATCCTCAATCGCATGCAGCACTAAAAATCTTTCACACAGCTCCCCCGCCTTCGCATGCCGGAAATAAACGGTATCGCCAATTTTGGTTTTGCCCTTTTTGACGATAACCGGTGTTTGCACTTCACCTGCCCCTTCTAATGGCACTAAGGAAAAACGGTCTTTTTCCATAAATACAGGTGAACGGTCTGGCCCTGATGCCCCTGAAGCAATATAGCCTCCTCCATGGCATACGACAATATTTTCGGAAAATTGCCGTGTTACACGAAGGGCAAACCCAGCGGCAGGCTTTAATGATAAGCTTTTGTATTGGTCGAATAATGCTGAAGCAAAAAATGCAGAGCCTACCGTCACTTCTGTCACATCTTTTTGCACGGCTGTTTGTGCCATGCTCCCGGAGCCCCCAGCGTTCACAAATGCTATATTGTACATCGCTTTTAAATGGGCGACCAAAAATTGGCGCGATTTTATTAGCGTTTTCGCAGATTGCTTTTTTAATAGACTGATAAGGGCATCTTTTGCACCGAAATAGAGCTTTGTTTTGTCTGTCACACCAGCAATTTGCGCATCATAACCCATCACCCCTTGAACTGTTACATGCTGAAGCTTATCAATTTGCTGCAATAATTCATTTAAACTATGAAAATTGGAAATTGGCGAGCGCTTCGTGCCGAAATAAAGCACTTTAAAATCGGTCGATACATTCAAATCGATGCATATCGAAAATTGCAGCTCGTCGCGTTGTGCTATATCGTTAAGCAATTGCGCTTGCTGAATATGATCTACCATAAATGTGATGGATTTCCCTCTCTTCACCCAATGAGCAAGTTTTAAAATCGCGTTTCTTTCATAAACCGGATAGCCAATTAACAGTTCGTCGAGCCCTTGTTCCAGCAAGTAGTTCGTTTCGCTTGCAGTAAATGTCATGTAGCCTGCAAAATGGGTTAAACGTTTTGCTATGTATTGGAGCAATGGGACGGAACGAATTGATTTTGTCGCAATACGTATTTTTTTTTCGCCGCATGCTTGATTGACATAGTCGATATTTTGCTGCAATGCATTCAGGTCAATCCATGCAAACGGATGTTCAACATTCGCAAAAACTTCATTTAAATGCTTCATATGTTCACCTCAATTGGAAGTCTATTCATTTTACTTTTAATAGTTGTGAAATATTCTTCTGTAAAAAATAAGAACCTAGCATTGTTTTGCTAGGTTTATAAATATTTTATTCGATTAAATTAATAACAATTCAATTGCAAAGTTCAATATGATTAAGCTGTGGATTGCTGCAAAAGCCAGACCTTGACGATTCAACTTTTTCATTAATGCCATATCCATCATTAACCACCCCATTAATTTTTATATTCCTACTATACAATAACCAAGCGCGTAAATCAAAATATTTCGAATATTTTGTGAACATTTTTCTTCAACATTTTTTCTTCTGCCATGGCATAATGGTTTTACAACATATGAGGAGGATTGGCTATGTCGAAAAAAGCATTGATTGTCATTGATTATACGTATGATTTTGTCGCAACGGACGGTAAATTGACAAGTGGAGCACCAGGGCAGGCAATCGATAAAAAAATCAGCTCTTTAATCGAACAGTTCGTTCAGCAAAATGAGGTCGTTGTTTTTGCGAATGATTTACATGTCGAAAATGATCCGTATCATCCGGAATCAAAATTATTCCCGCCGCATAATATAGAAGGAACAAAAGGTCGGGAACTATTTGGCACGGTAAAAGAGATGTATGAAACATATAAGGAACATGTCATTTCGTTTGATAAAACACGTTACAGCGCGTTTGCGGGAACGAATCTGGATATTTTATTGCGTGAGCGGAAAATCGAAGAAGTTGTGCTAGTTGGGGTTTGCACAGATATTTGTGTGCTTCATACCGCTGTGGACAGTTATAATTTAGGCTATAAGATTACGGTGCCGGAACATGCTGTCGCAAGCTTTAATGAGGCTGGTCATAGTTGGGCACTTGATCATTTCAAATCAAGTTTAGGCGCAAAAATCATTTAATTTAATAAAACAAATACACTTATTAATAAAAATATGTTTAACCCTTTGCAAGATAGGAAATAATTAATTAGATGCAATTATCTTTAAATAATTTCTACAAAGGAGTTGGACAGTATGATGAGTTTCATTTGGTTTTTAATCATCGGAGGTATTTTAGGTTGGTTAGCAGGTGTTATTTTAGGTAAGGATGTTCCGGGAGGCATTATCGGTAATATTATTGCAGGTATCGTTGGTTCTTGGATTGGAAGCATGATATTAGGCAACTGGGGTTGGAAAGTTTCCGACTTCTATGTATTCCCGGCATTAATCGGTGCCATCGTATTGATTTTCATCGTAAGCTTTATTTTAAGATCTATGCGTAAAGCAACGTAATTCATGCATCTAGAATAACTTGCAAAAAGTGTGACGCAATGTCACACTTTTTTATTTTGGCTCTTCCATTGCGATTTGCTTTAATTGGTCCCCATAATCGCGGTACAGCTTGTAATAATATAGAATATCTTCTACATATGCATCACTATGGTTATATTGGAAAATTGCCTTTTTCAATTCGCCATTATTTACACCGGCAATCGATAAAAACTTCGCTGCGCTAAATACAGCATCTTCAATATCAAAAGGATCTGCAATGCCGTCGCCATTTGCATCCACCCCATACCCGCCATATTTATTGATGATCGCAGGGTCCGTTTTATCTTTTTTCGGGATTTCCCCTTCGCCCAACCCTTTGCATGATGGATGTTTCCACCCGACAAATGTGCAAGGCATAAATTGCAGATGTCCTTCTGCCCCAACTGGCGAAACAAGTGTTTTCATAGTGGAAAACCGTGTTTCGACACGATGATGTGCGGCAAGAAGCGTCCAGGGCACATTATATTTTTGTTCTGCAGCGACGTAGACCGGTATGTATTCGATTGGTATTTCCAAATCAAATTGCTCCTGAATTTGCTGGTATACCGATTTTTCTGTGAAGCGCTCGATAAAAGGCAACACGCGGAGTTGCTGCCAGCTGAAAAAAGCAAAAATGTAAATCGTTAAAGTGATCGGAATTAATAAAACGATTAAGTATATTTTTGTTTTTGGGGACAACAATAGTTTTTTTTTGCTTTTTGCCATATACGCCACCAATCTTTAATTTGTAAACTGATAAATAAGCACCCTTCTTATTATCTTCCATTTTACTAAAATTTCAACTCTATTTCATAGTTGATATATTTTGGAGCTATCGGTAAAATAGATAATCGCAGAAACAATAGTCATTAGGAGTTGTTAAATATGTGGAAAGACTTTAAAGAATTTGCCATGAAAGGGAATGTCATCGATTTAGCTGTTGCTGTAGTAATTGGCGCGGCATTCGGCAAAATTGTTACATCTTTAGTGGAAAACATTATTATGCCGCTTGTCGGAATGCTGACAGGCGGAATCGATTTAACAAATGAATGGAAATTTGGCTCAGGTGAAGCTCAGGTCGCGCTTGGTGTATTTGCCCAATCCATTATAGACTTTATTATCATTGCCTTTGCAATCTTTATGGCATTGCGTTTATTAAGCAAATTAAATCGCAAAAAAGAGGCGGAAGTCGTTGAGGCACCGACACCGGAACTTGATGCGAAAGAAGAGCTATTAAAAGAAATTCGCGATCTATTGAAAAAAGAACAAGCTGAATAATCGTCCAATCCTAGCATACTTCTTTCACGGTATTCTAGGATTTTTTGTTTTTTGCATGAATTAGCGCCCATTTTATTAATTACTTGTTTCCTCTATTGTTCGTTTCATCTGTTCATGTTAAATTGATTTAATAATCGATTCATTCCAAATGTTTCGCAAATTAAGTGTAAGGAAGTGTTTTCATGTCACAACGTTCAATTGAAACAAAATTAGTTCAGCTTGGCAATTTAAGCGATGCAAAGACAGGGGCAATCAATCCCCCGATTTATATGTCAACAGCGTATCAGCATACGGGAATCGGCGAATCTACCGGCTATGACTATACACGCACGAAAAATCCGACGCGCACCATTCTGGAAAATGGAATTGCGGAGCTGGAAGGCGGCGATGCAGGATTTGCATGTAGTTCGGGGATGGCGGCGATTCAGCTTGTCATGTCACTTTTTAAACCGGGCGATGAACTGATCGTACCCGAAGATTTATATGGCGGGACATATCGTCTCTTTAAGACATTTGCCGAAAACTACAATATTAAGCCTGTTTATGATTCGTTTGCAGCTGTCCACGGTGTCGAAAGTTTAATAAACGAAAACACGAAGGCATTATTTATCGAAACACCAACAAACCCGCTCATGCAAGAAATTGATTTAGCCGCATATGCAGCTTTAGCAAAAAAACATAATTTATTATTAATCGTCGACAATACCTTTTACACGCCGTATTTCCAACGTCCGATCGAGTTAGGCGCACATATCGTATTACATAGTGCAACAAAATATATTGGCGGGCATAATGATGTATTGGCTGGGCTGGTCGTTGCAAAAGGTGCGGAGCTATGCGAAAAACTAGGCTATTACCATAACGGGATCGGCATGGTGCTGTCACCGATGGATTCCTGGCTGCTCATTCGCGGGCTTAAAACAATGCATCTGCGTTTAAAGCAGCATGACGCAAACGCGAAAAAAATTGCCTACTATTTGGCGGATGAACCGCTTGTTACAGATGTATTATATACAGGAAAAGGCGGCATGCTGTCATTCCGGGTAAAGGATGCCGCGATGGTGAATGCGTTTTTAAAAGGGATAAAACTTATTACATTTGCGGAAAGTTTAGGCGGTGTGGAAAGCTTTATTACATACCCTGCCACGCAAACACATGCCGATATGCCTTATGACGAACGAGTTGCCCGCGGTGTATGTGACCGATTATTGCGTTTTTCAGTGGGAATTGAAGAGGCAGAAGATTTAATCGCCGATCTGCAGCAAGTTTTCGATACACTGCGAGGTGAATTTGCATGACAAACCGTATCGAAACAGCACTTATTCATGGAGCAATCCGCGAAGGCTATGCCGATAAAAAAGGTGCGGTCAATGTACCGATGTATTTATCGTCCACTTTCCATCAGGAATCAATCGATGAATTTGGCGAATATGATTATGCGCGCTCCGGCAACCCGACACGTGCGGGCCTAGAAAAAGCAATCGCTGAACTGGAAGGCGGCATCCGCGGATTTGCGTTTGCAACAGGGATGGCTGCCGTTTCTGCTTGCTTTATGGTGCTGAGTGCCGGCGATCATATCGTCATCACAGAGGATGTATACGGCGGGACGTACCGTTTCGTCACAAAAGTGCTGCCCCGCTACGGCATTACACATACATTTGCAGACTTTACGGATATCGAGGCCGTAAAAGCGGCAGTACGCCCTGAAACGAAATTGCTTTATATCGAGACACCGTCAAATCCAACATTGGGCATTACCGATATTCGTGCCGTTGTAGCGATTGCGAAACAATATGGTGCAATGACATTTTTGGATAATACATTTATGACCCCATTGCATCAAAAGCCGCTTGAGCTAGGTGTGGATGTTGTTATTCATTCCGCGACAAAGTTTTTGTCTGGACATTCGGATATCGTTGCCGGTTTAGTTGTGACAAAGGATGAAGAGCTAGGCAATCAAATTTATTTCATCCAAAATTCATTTGGCTCTGTGCTTGGTGTGCAAGATTGCTACACGCTAATCCAAAATATGAAAACAACCGCAGTGCGCTTTAACGAAGAATCGCGTGTCGCAATGCGCATTGCACAGTTCCTGCATGCACATCCATTAGTTGAAAATGTGTATTACCCGGGCCTGCCGACACATCACGGCTATGAAATTCATGCAGCCCAGTCCACTTCCGCCGGTGCGGTATTATCGTTTAGCCTGCCGAACTATGAAACCGCCAAAGCTTTTGTGGAAGCGATGAAAATTCCTGTTTTTGCCGTCAGTCTTGGCGGTGTCGAGTCGATTTTGTCATACCCTGCAAAAATGAGTCATGCGGCGATGGAACAGGAAGAACGTGCGAAACGCGGCATTACTGATGGCTTATTACGCTTTTCGGTCGGTTTGGAAAATGAAGAAGATCTCATCGAGGACTTCACACAAGCATTGGAAATCGCCCGTACAGCGAAATAATTTTAAGGTCAATAAAATCTCCATAGCGGATTTTATTGACCTTTTATTTTTATCGATTATTCAATTATTAATGCTGTTGCATATGTTGCACGGTTTTCTCCCCAATAGCCTACAAATTCCACAATGACAGGTCCTCTTTCTTTAATATCCGTGAGCGAATTGTATGTCGCAATAATTCCTTCATCATTCCAAACGTTAAATTCTACATTAGTAGGCTCCCTTTCAAACATGATTTCGATAGGATCATTCAAATTTACTTTCATCCCGCTCGCAATATCAATCATTTGATTCGGCGAAGCGTGGTCCGTCATGGTCGTTACCGTTTGACCTGTTGATGCATCTAAGTATTGCCATGAATAGGCGCCTTTATATGTTTTTATTTCCTTATTCCCTATTGTAAAGCTGACATCCGGAATTTGAAGCTTATTAAATGCTGACGTATTTTCCGTTTCTATCGACAATAAATTCAGTTCAAAATCTCCGCCGCAAGCCGTAAAGTTATAATCGATCAATGTCCCGGTTGCAGCCCGCTCCAGATTGTCGCATCGGTAATGTTCAATTTCTTTGCTACCAAAGGCATCTTCTCGATTATCGATTTCAATGTCAAATTGCTCGCCGTCATATTTGGCAGTCCAATAAATTGGATCACCTTCAATCGTATAGCGTGTCACCTTAATTGCCGTTTGCCTATTTACTTCTATATCCGCTAAAAACCGCTCGAATTGCTCGACATTTTCAAGCTGGCCATGCCGATCGATCACATGATTCCTATCACCCGTTTTTGTATCCAGCAGCTGTTTAAACGGTTTGCCGTACTTTGCAGCCAATCGGCCAAACCCTTCTGCTTCCACATTGCTTATTATCGTCATCGAATCATTTTGCTCAAACCAGATGAGGTAATCGTCAATCCGTTCCGGCATGTTTTGTTCCGCTTCAACGAATAGTTTTAAGTTTACATCTTCGTGCCTTGCCATATCCGGCTTCGTATTCGGCTGCCAATCCGTCTGCGATAAATAATGCCGGATGTCTTCAAGCTCCTCTGCATCAAAAACCATTATTTCCTCAGTTTGCCCTTTTTCGCCGTCAACTTTCGTTTCGATCACAGCGCGCTCAATTTTCTCGGGATGCTGCACTACATCCGTGCAGCCGACCAAAAGAAGCATCACGGCAAATACCAATATTCTTTTCATCATTCGCCCTCCTTAATTTGCTTTAAACCTTCTTGAATTTGTTCATCGTACGGAACAGATGCAGCTAAATTCTGCTCATGCACATAAAAAATCAGCAACTGATCTTGCCTGTACATTTCATAGGAAACGATATTTTGCGCAGCCGTTTTTTCATGGAAAATTAGTTCAGCTTTCGAACGATCGGCGCTTCGTTCAAACGAATAGATCGCCAATAGCTTCCCGTCAATCAAATACGTTTTCGGCTTCTGTCCATTTAAATTTTGCGTGAAAACCTGTTCCTGCTTAGCTGTCGTCGCTTTGATCGGGATTCCTTGCCCATTTAAAGCTTCAATAAACTTTGCATCATCTGTTTGCTGTTGTGACTGGCACCCCGCTAAAACAACAATGAAAATCATAAAGAGCCATTTTTTCATCTGCTCACTTCCCTTTCCATATATGTCGCTCAGAAAACGAAAAGGTTACATTGCCTATTTATTTCGAATTCGAGAATTTTTCCTTGCAGCTTAATCAGTTGAGTAGTAAAGTGATAAACAAGAAAGGTCGTGATGAAATGAAAAACAATACATTAGGCTCGCTTATTTGGCTTCGTATCATGCGCTTCACCCATGAAAGCAATAACCTTTCCAATGAATTTTTAAAGCAGTTTGACTTAACGACCGCACAATTTGATGTGCTTATGCAAATATCATTGTACGAGCCGATTACACAAACGGAACTCGCCGGAAAAGCAACGGTCACGCAAGGCGGCATTTCCCGCATGCTAGCACGTCTTGAACAAGAACAGCTAATTGTCAGAAAGCAACACTGGAAAACGAAGTACATTTCCTTAACGGAACAAGGCAAAATACTTTTAAACAATGCATTTGATGCACAGCTCGCCTTTCAATCATCGTTTTTTGATGAAACATTGACGAAGGAGGAGCAAAAAACATTATACAGGCTCATATCACGCGTCCAAAAAAACAGCGGGCAGCGAAGCAACTAAACGATACCAATAGGAGGAAACCATTATGTATACAATTCCAGGACACCATCATATTTCGATGATTACAAAAAATGCCCAGCAAAATAATAGATTTTACCGTGATATTTTAGGATTGCGCCGCGTGAAAATTACCGTCAATCAAGATGATACATCGATGTATCATTTATTTTACGGAGACAAAACGGGCAGCCCCGGCACGGAGCTGTCATTTTTTGAAATTCCGCTCGTTGGACGCACACACCGAGGCACAAACTCGATTACGAAAATCGGATTAATTGTGCCATCAATGGAAAGCCTTCATTATTGGGTGAAGCGTTTTGATGAATTTGGGGTAAAGCATGAAGGAATCGCCACTTATTCGAATCGCCCTGCCCTCTTGTTTGAAGATGAAGAAGGCTTGCGCATGGCACTCCTCGCAGCCCCGAACACAAAAGTTCAGTATTGGGAAACACACGAAAAATCCTCTGTTCCTGTCGAGCATCAAATACAGGGAATGGGCACTGTCGAAATAACAGTGAAAAATATGGGCAAACTCATTCGAACATTGACTGAAATTTTCGGCTATAAAGTGAGCGCGCAAACTGAATCGACTGCCCTTCTTCAATCGATCCACGATGAGATGTTTGGCGAAATTTACATTGTCGAGCAAGACGGACCATCCGAAAAACCAGGACGCGGCAGCATTCACCATTTAGCAATCCGCGTAAAAAATGACGAAGAACTGGCATACTGGGATGAGCAAGTGAAGATGCGCGGGTTTGTTTCATCAGGCATCGTCGACCGTTTTTATTTTAAAAGCTTATATTTCCGTGAATCAAACGGCATTTTATTTGAAATCGCAACAGATGGACCAGGCTTTTTACGTGACGGGCATATTGATTCCCTCGGTGAACAGCTCGATTTACCGGATTTTTTGGAGCCAAAGCGCGTAGAAATTACAGCAAAACTGAAACCAATCATATAGGGAGGCTACAAACATGGAGCAATACCGGATCAATGAGAAAAACGGGATGGAATTTGGGCTGTACACATTAGGGGACCATATTCCGAACCCATTATCAGGGACACGCATTTCCGCACAGCAGCGCATTCAGGAAATTATCGAGGCGAGCCGATTAGCTGAGCAGGCGGGAATTGATGTGTTTGCCGTCGGGGAAAGCCATCAGAACTATTTTACAACACAGGCACATTCCGTTGTGCTCGGCGCAATTGCACAGGCAACGAAAAGCATTAAACTGGCAAGCTCTGCGACAGTATTAAGTGTGGCGGATCCAGTACGTGTTTACGAGGATTTCGCAACTATTGATCTAATTTCGAATGGTCGTGCCGAAATCGTTGCAGGCCGCGGTTCACGGGTCGGAGCACATGAACTGTTCGGTGTGAGTCTGCGTGATTACGAAGAAATATTTGAGGAAAAGCTAGCTTTATTAAAGCAATTAAATGACAATTCAGTTGTGAACTACAACGGAAAATTCCGTCCTGCTTTAAAGGACGCTCATATATTACCGCAGCCTTTAAATGGTTCGATTCCTATTTGGCGTGCTGTTGGCGGACCACCCGGAAGTGCGATTAAAGCAGGCTATATGGGTATTCCGATGATGCTGACAACATTGGGCGGACCTTCGATTAACTTTAAAGCTTCTGTCGATGCATACCGCGAAGCAGCAGATCGCAGCGGTTTTGATGCGGCTTCATTGCCGATTGCAACGACGAGTCTGTTTTATGTAGCGGAGACGGAAAAAGAAGCGGTTGACGGGATGCACCCGCATTTGAGCGGCGGTTTCCAGGCAATTCGCGGTCAAGGCTATCCGCGCTGGCAAGTCGAGGATGCACCAAAAGTTGAAGATGCGCTTATGGTAGGCAGCCCGGACCAAATTATCGAAAAAATGCTGTATCAATACGAGCTGTTTGGCATGCAGCGCTTTATGGCACAAATCGATTTTGGCGGTGTGCCGTTTGATAAAGTGATGAAGAATATCGAGATTATCGGCAATGACATTATTCCGGCGATTAAAAAGTATACAGCGAAGTAAATGCGAAAAGAGTGTCCAAGTAAATATGGGCACTCTTTTGCTCCTCATTGCACATGAAATTCTTTTCTTGGAATAACGTTTTCCAGCACCTTTTCAATCCGATTCACTGCAGCTTCGTCCAACGTAAAGCCGTTTTCTGTTCTCGTCACTTGTGAATCGACAATATAAATCGGATTCGCAATCGTTGTAGCGCCTAAAATGGATAGTACAGGCTTCAAGGAATACTCTAAAGCTAATAAATGGGCAATCGATCCGCCAATCGCTACTGGTACGGCAATTTTGTTTTCCAACCCTTTTTGCGGCAATAAATCGATGAATGTTTTTAAAATCCCTGTATACGAGCCTTTAAAAATCGGCGTCAGAAAAAATACGATGTCCGCCTCCCCGACTTTTACGATTTCATTTGCAATCGCTTCACTTGCATAATTGGCCGTAATTAAATGTTGTGCAGGCAGTTGATGCACTTGGATTGCTTCGAGGCAAATGCCTTGCTCCTCCAACAATGTTTCGATGTATTGCTGAATGCCTGTCAACCGCGACTTGATGCTATTGCCGCCATTAATAATAATCGCTTTCGTCATATTGCATATCCTCCCCATCTGTTATTAAGCATAGTAAGTTGATGCTTATTGCAGCCTTAATTCTCCCTCCGCCTTTAAAAGAGGCGGAATTTTCTTTCATTTAAGGAAATCTTAATTCGTTAGTTTACAGATGCATGCAATTAAAGTCAATAGTTAATTTCAATAATTCTTACTGGAATAGTATGTTTAGAGAAGTATGAAAAAAAACCGCTATTCTCATAGCAGTTTTCTGGTAATGAAACGATTAATATTGATTCATTACTTGGTAGTAGAAATAAAGCTGATAAAAAGCTGGTGTTAGCAAGGCAAAAGCAAGCGATAATACTGCTGCCCACTTGGATAGCTTTATGCGACGCTCATCTCCGCTTTTCAAATGCTGGAAAAACGAAAGCGAAAAGTACAGGCAGCTTAATAGGAAAACCGGTGTAACAAAGGATATCCATAATGCTGAACTGAATTGATTGGCCATTTCCATAAAATCACCTCAACATTTATTATACATTAATTCCCATAGGATTTTTACATAAATTGAAAATCGGTTATTTCATGGCGCATTTATATAGAGGATCTTATCGACCGCCTGTTCATCAAACAGCTGCTTAATTAATTCAAGATCGTTAAACTTAAAAGGTCTTCTTGCTCTTGTGGAAGGCAAAATGCGCCGTTTCCAGATTATAATCGTTTACCGTATAGCTGGGCGGCAAATAACCTTCGTTTTCGATAACCGGAAAATCAAAATCAATAATATGAAAATGGGCATCAAAAATTCTCACGACAATCCCCCCTTCTTTCCTTCATCGTATCAGTTTTTATCCATCAATATAATTAGAGGTCATTATTCCAAGGGCATAAGTATTTCTAATTAAATGAATAGAAGGATAGTAAATCGCACCATGAAATTGAAAGTGGGTGAGCTCCTTTTTCGCTGTTACAGCTATTCCTGCGTCTTTAACAAAGGAATTGATTCAGTTTCTTTTCAAGAATTTCACGCCAATTTTTTAAAATCCCCAACAAAAAACGCGCACCTTTTTTTCGGATGCGCGTTTTTTCACTATTAGTTTGATTTTAAAAAATTCGGATCCATATAGGCAGGGTTTGGGTATTTGTAGAAGCCTTCGCCTGTTGAAATTCCCATTTTCCCTTGATCAATCATTTCACGCTTAATTTTTTCGGCTGCTAATTTCGCATTCGGGTCATGCTCTGCACGCATTAAATTCAAGTTGTACGGTGTTTCCATTCCTACAATATCGTATATCGCGAATGGTCCGCGCGGTGAGCCTGTTGAAATCATCCAGTTTTTATCGATTGTCTGCGGATCCGCAATATCCTTCACCCAAAGCTCCATTGCCGCAGTTAAAAATGGCACTAATAAGGAATTTAAAATATAGCCAGGCTGCTCTTTTTTCAGCACGAATGGAATCATGCCGATTGCGCGTGCGAAGTCTGCCACTTGTTCCACATATTGTGCATCAGTGCCAGGGTGCCCCATCACCTCTCCTGTATTGTTTTGCCAAATTGAGTTCGCAAAGTGCAATGCAAGGAATTTTTCGGGACGGCCTGTAAACTCCGCAAATTGGCTCGGCAATAATGTTGACGAGTTTGATGCGAACACTGTTTTTTCAGGTGCAACTTTCCCCAGGTTTTCATAGAAACCTTGTTTAATTTCAATGCGTTCAGGCACTGCTTCAACAACGAGATCCGCATCTTTTGTCGCCTCGCCTAAATCTGTGAAAAATTGAAGACTTAAGTAGGCTTTTTCAGCACGGTCTGCATCATTGAAATACTCGGCATACGTAGTTTTCAATGTTGCCATACGCTCTTTTGCTGTCGCAATTGCCGCATCATTAATATCGTAAACATTTACATTGAAGCCGAAAAATGCGGATTGGAATGCGATTTGGCTTCCTAAAACACCACTGCCTGCGATTGTTACATTTTTGAAATTCATCGGAATCTCTCCTTTTTTAAGTAAGAATTATTTCTACCTTTATTTTAAAGCGTTTTATTGGCATAATATACATATAAAGGAATGTATATTTAAAAATAAATAACATACAAATGTAGGTGAAATGATGGCATCTGACCAGTTTCCATATTTATTGTTTTTAAAAATGTACCGAAGCGATCTGCAAAAGGAAGCGACGACGTACATTGAGAGTATTCCCGATTTAACCATAAATGAAAAGCGGCAATTTCATTTAATCGCTATTTCCTTCATTCAATTTTTGGCAAGTCAAATGAAGCAGCAGCAAGTTCATGTGGAAGCATTGCAATATTGGGTGCGCATGCATCAGCATAGCCTGCCTGTGGAAAAAGCAAGCCATTTCCCAAAGGCGATCGAGCATGTATTAAGAACTGTTTTAAAGACAATCGGGCATTCGAATACTGAGCAAATACTGCATACGCATGAGACGATCATGGAGCAAAGCATGCATTCGTTTATGCATTTACTTGAACAGCCATTAGCGGCAATCGAGCTTTCAACACCGTCCTTTAAGCAGTTGGATGCGTTCAGTATGGAGCTTATCCAGCTAAATGGCACGGAAGATTTGCCGCTCGTCCTAGTAAAAGCGGAAGAAATTTTTCAGTTTAAACGCTGTGTCTTTTATAGCTATAATCCGTGGCTCAATGAATTTTCCGGCGTCATTGGTCTAGAATTGCCGAAAATTCAGCGTATGCAGGGTAATATTGACATTGAACCGGTTTTTGCATTGAAAAAGCCTGTATTTTTAAAAGAGCCCGCGCCTTACGTACAGCAAGTGGCAATTGATTTATTTAATTTATCGTCGGTTATTTTTATTCCGATTGAGTTTGAGCAGCAGCTATATGGCTGGATATCATTCGATCAAATCGGCGAACCATTTGACTGTGATAACGAAAAACTATATTTGCTGGAGCAGGCAGGTCATCGGCTAGGCATGTATTTGGCCCGCAAACAGCTGCGCAATCATTTAAATCACCGTCTGCAAATGAGCGAAAAAGAATTTACAATTTTATATTTGCTTGCGGAAGGCTATAAAAATAAGGAAATTGCTGAAGTGCTGTTTTTAAGCGAATTTACGGTGCGCGATTATGTACAAAAACTGATGGAGAAGCTTCAGGCAAAAAACCGCACCCAAATTATCTCGACCGCCTTTCGTATGGGGCTGGTGGAATAGAGGCTATGGATTAACAAATGCGATGGACGCTTTTTATCGGGATGGATTTTATTTTGCAATGAATTCGTGTGGAAATTTGCTTATGAAACAAGTCCTGGCTTTTTTCCTTTTCGTTCGATGCAAATATATTTTAATTGAAGATATAGTGGGATGAATTTTTGAGGAAATATTTTTTAAGTCCAGGAATATTGCTGCTTGCGGCAGTAGCGGTTTTTTTATTTTACTTTAAACAGCCAGTTTCAATTACAGCATTGTTACCTGCTGATATTGCCGGTGATGAATTGGATTCTGCCGCACTCTTTGAAGTGGAAACGATCAGCTTTAACGAAGAACAAAACGATCGTTCAAATATGCTTTTTATTGACTTGGATAAAGAAGTGATTTTAATCGAGGATAAAGGAAAGCTCGAATCATTTACGGTAATGGATGCGAGCGAAATTTTGGTGTTTGTATATAGTTCAGATTGAAGCCGTCATTAAAAGCTCGCCTTGCCACATTGGTGGAAGACGAGCTTTGCTATATCACTTTTTTTCGTGATTAAGTAGCGATTATCCTTTATCTCGTAATCGCCAAATTTCCTGCTTAAATAAACGGATTCAACCATCTTATTCCCATCCGCGAATACGAGCAGAAATTCCGTTTCCATCACATCGATACTGCTGAAGCGAATGTCGATCGCCATCGTGTCTTCAATCACTCCGGTCGTCGTGTACGGTCCAAACACATCGGCTTTTTGCCATTGGAAATTTGCGAACTGCGTTAAATCGATTTCCGTCACTCCCTGTTCGAGCAGCTCGTATAGTTCCGCTTTTGATATGGAGTTTTTTTCCGCCTTAAACGCCCACACTATTAATAAGCCGACAACGGCAATAACTGGTATAGCAAGAGTAAGATTTTTCTTCAAATTCTTCACAGTAATTCGCCCCCTTTTTAATTGTTACGCAATCCCGCATAAAAAGTTCCATTTACATAATATGAAAACAGGTTAATCTGCAAAAGGTAAGCTCCTCTATCGGTCGCTGCTACCCTTTAACGGAGCCTTTACTAGTGAACTTCGGGGATACGGTTAACGTGCGTTTTGGCAACATTCAAATGAACCACCACCCGATTCATTTGCATGGACATCAGTTTAAAGTGGCTGGTGCGGACGGCTTCCCGATTGAACTTCAAACACAAATTTATAAAAATACAATCCTTGGGCTCACCACCAAAAATGCGGATGACAATACTAAATGTCAGAGAAGTTGTTTGGAATGGAGCGGAAGAGGGTGTGCGTGCTGAAGGTTCCACCTTTCGCACTGAAAAAACATCAGATGACGGCTTGAGCCTTTCGCTACAAGATTTTCTCTGTGATGAAAGCATTAGCGACAGTCACAAGTATGCTTTCAGCGGGAATAGCATATTATTTTGCGACGAAAGCGATGCGGCAGGAGCACCGAGGGAGAGACGCTCATGTAGAGCAATGCCCTCGGAAAGAATCCGACCCGCAACGGAAGTCGACTCCATATTATGGTGATGAACCCCTTTTAAAGCAAAAATGCTATATACACCCCTATTTAAAAAGCGATTGCATATTGAGGATTTTTCCCCCTATTCGCTTAGAAACTAGAAAATTATTCAGATTTAAAGGGATGCTACTTCTTTATGAAAAAGACATCACTTCCCGCCAGCTGACGGAAGGGATGTCTTTTCCTAATTCGAACTATCCGGCAAAACGTCTATTTCTTGCCTGTCTGATCAACGGCCAGTTGCAGTGCTTCTAGCGGATCTGCTGTTTTTTGATCGATTGTATACACTTTATTTCCTTGCTGCCATTGAATAAGTGTTTCAGGATGCTGGCGGAAACCGTTTATCTGGATAAGACCGTGCTGATCCGGAGGCGGCAAAAAATGTTCTTCCAAATACGCTACGACAGTCTTCGCCAATGATTCCGCATTTCCATACCCGTCTATTGCATATTCGGGGTCGGATGGGAAGTTCACCTCAATCAGCCAGTTGCCTTCATTCCAGGAGATGTATTGATGTCCTGCCGCTCCTTCGGCAAAGCCTTTAATACCATAGCCCAACTCCACATTCGTCTGGTCTATCACTGCATACTTTTCAATTGCATTGACAGCTTCCTTTTCGCTCGCATAGCTTTGTTCCTTCACCGGACCTGCCTTTTGACCGGAAGTGGCGTTTTCGTCGCTGCCGCTTTCACTGCCATCCTTGCTTGCAGTATCGTCAGCTTCATTGTCCTGACTGCTGTCTTTAGCCGCCGTTCCTTCCGTGCCGGCGCTTCCTGTTTGTTCTGTTGGCACCGGGCTGTCCGGCTGTATTTGATCACGGTCTTGACAGGCAGCCAGCACCCCTGCCACAAGTAGAACGATAGCAAAATTGATTTTTTTCATCATCGCAAATTCCTCCTTACTCTCAACTTATTATTCCCTTTTTCCCCTGCATGGAATCCTGCTTCGGTTGTTCGAATAATTAGTCGTTTTATGAGATCGAAAAGTTACAAAATTTTTAGCTGTATAAAAGTTTGGGCAGAACTCGCCGAACATTTTTACGATATTCTGAATTGTCTCCGTCTGGTTTATAAGTATCTGCAGTTCACCCATATTTTCATTCATTTGGTGCACAATCTGATTGATCGTCGGCGCTACTTTAATAATGACCTGGATTTCCCCAATTGCGCCTACAACAGGGGTATAAGTCGCTTCCAGCCAGACCGTTTTTCCTTGCTTCGTCACCCACCGGATTTTGTCCTGAAGCGAATTTCAGCTCTGCAGGCTATTCCTGAAGGCCTTGTATTCAGGGCTGTGGACAAATTCGGGTGCACAGAAATTGCTGGGATGTATGTCCGCCAAATTTTCTATATTATATCCTATCGCCTTTGCAAAGCTACCGTTTTCCCGCAACACATATCTTGAGGATTGAATTCGATGATGGTCGATGATTGTTCTAAGCCAGCAAACCCAGCATTCTGATCTTGCGCTAGGCTGCTTTATGAAACGCTTCGAGAAAAATAGCTTATCGCAATATGTTTGTCTCCATCTCAAATCATATATTTTTGAACCCAACTAACTTGCTAAGTGTAACAAAAACATGGATTTACGTCATTTTCTTGTTATTTATTTCTTTTTTTATTTTTAAAGCAAGCTTTTCCTGAAATTAAAGTATACAAACGCATACAATGAAATGACCAAACAATAAGTATAGTGCTACATATTTCACATTACCTGTACTTTTTTGTAACTCTTTCCATGTAAAGACGTCAAATTAAGAGGATACGCTATTTAGAAATGGCAAAAATAAGCAATGCCATTCAATATCAGATGCGGTTTTGGTATAAAAGTACAAATATTCTATCTGGCTACTTAAAAGCAAAACTGCGGCTCTATATTAAATAGCGCGCCGGAAAGAGGAGTGAAGAAAATGCATTTAAAAAAAATGGTCTGCCTATCCGTTTTTTGTCTAATGCTGACTGGCTGCGGGAATGAAAATACCGAACAGGCAAAGGAAGTAGAGGAAGAAACAGCAGCGCCAGAAACTTCAATAGACGAAAAAGCAGGTCTTCCATTAGAAGATGAACAGGCGTTGAATGAGGTAAAAGCGGCAAGAGACAATGCCGACTGGGAAGGCGTGCTGGAAAAAGCACATGCTCTGCTGGAAAATGCCTCATTGGACGACAGCACTAGAACCGAGCTGGAGGAAATGATTGTTGAGGCGGAAACGGAAATCAACAATAGCATCAGAGAGAATTTCGAGCAGAATTCCAGCAAAGCAGATGAGGCAGGCAACCCGCACCCTGACAGCGGATCCGAAGGCGGCTCAAAGGAAACATATTTGATGAAACTGGCTGCGGTCGAAAAAGAGGTGCAAGCGATGGAGGACCCGGCAAAGCTCGTGACACAGGCAGAAATGACCGAGGCTCAGGGCAATATATACGCGAAATGGGATGAAATATTGAATGAAATCTACGGGGAGCTTAAAAAACAGCTCTCTGGCAATGACATGAACAAGCTGAGAGATGAGCAGCGCCAATGGATCCAGGACCGCGATGAACAAGCGAAAGAAGCTGCTAAAAAATTCGAAGGCGGCTCAATGGAAACGCTGGAATATGTCAGCACACAGGCGAAACTAACTGAAGAACGGGCATATGAATTAGTAAAGACGTATATGAAATAAAATAGAAGGACAAAAAAATGGAGGATCTATTATGAAAAAATTAACCATGCTGTTCATAGCACTTGTTTTTATAGGCAGTATTTTCGTCATCAGCAATGAAAATGCACAAGCCGCGGACTTTGAAAAGGCTTCTGCAAAAAAAACCGTACTCGTGAAGTCTGCGCCGGGTGAATCGTATAAAACGCTCGGAAAAATCAAAGCGAAAACTTCTGTGAAAGTATACGGCGGTGTTCCGATCGGCAAAGATCAGGAAGATGCAGCTTCCGCTGACCAATACGGCTGGTCAAAAATTATGTACAACGGCAAATACGCCTATGTCCCGACACATGAACTGAAGTTCGAGCATCCATCTGCATGGACACCGGGCGTGAAAGCGAAAGCCATCGCCGACATCAAGGAACAGTTTGTTTCCAAAAACGATAAAATCCGGCTGGTATACGATGGCAATTCCTATTATGAACTGTTTATCCAAAAGGATGGCAAAGGCGAATACCAGTATTTAGTGTATATCAACTGCAAAACCGGCTGGTGGCACGGCTGATTCCATACTGTGAAAATTCAGTCGTAACACAGCTTTAGGTATTTCCCCCGTTCCAAAAACATCCGTTTGCTTATTTACTCGTAAGCATGCGGATGCAAATTAATATAATTCCCCAAACATTTAGCCTAAATAGATTTTATCAAGACGAAAGACGTACGGAAACCAGTGTGCCTCGACCGACTTTTACTTACCACAGGCACCCACTTGTTTTTCACTGATCGCTTTGGAAAAGGTGTTCGAAATGACCCTGGACGCCTAAACATATTTTATATTCGGATTCATCGGATAGGCTAAACTCCAGGATCATCATCCCGATAAAGGTAATCGATGCCGCCGCAAGTAATATTTTCCTCATTGTGCTATCCCCCTTTCCGTCATCTCCCTCCTCTGTATCAGCTATTAGATTAAATCACTTTTCTATGCTAAAGCATTCATCCTCCCATCTACTACTTTCCTTCTATTTTTATCAAACTATAGCCATACACTGCACTTTCTGCTTATCCAAATTGCTGCAAATCGGTTCCCTTTCGGCAAACGTATAATTCCGCTAAATCGTTTAAAACTAAAAAAAGCGCAATTCCTGCTATAGAACTGCGGCCGTTTTCCGGTTATTCAATCACCCTTGCACATCATAAAAATTCTTTGTTATAAATTTTAAACGCCAGGGCACTATAGACGAGGCATGAACAGAAGCCGCAGCCTATCATTTTTATTGCCTGCCTTTCCTCTATTCCGGCTGGCAAGGCAGACTTTACAGAGCCAATCCGCTAAAAAGGAGCTGGCCATAGGAAATTGACCGTACGATACTGCCTGAAATTCAACTCGTTATCACTACATTTTTAAAAGGAGATACAGGATATGGGAACGTTAGGCATTATTATTGCCATCGTGGTCATTATATTCATGGCCGTGAAATGATTCAGTATTGTATTTATTGCTCCTGTAGCTTCGATCATCGTTATCATCACGAATGGGATGGACTTTTTTCCAAGTCTGATCGGAACGGAAGCCTCCTTTATGACAGGGCTCACAGGATTTGTTATCAACTTTTTCGCCGTATTTTTACTGGGCGCTATCTTAGCCCAGTATATTGAAAAAAGCGGCGCAGCACAAACTATCGCCCAAAAGGTCCTTTCCATTACAGGAACAGAGAAGCCTTTTTCGGTACTGGTAGCGATTTTTCTGATCAGTGCCATCTTGACCTACGGCGGTATTAGTTTATTTGTCGTGCTTTTTGTCGTTATTCCGCTGGCAAAACCGCTGTTTCAGCAGCTTAATATCGCTTGGAATCTAATTGTCCTTCCCGTTTTTTTAGGGATAGGGACGTTCACCATGACGATGCTGCCCGGTACACCCTCTATCCAGAATGTCGTACCAACGAAGTATTTAGGAACACAGTTAACAGCCGCTCCATTGATTGGCGTGATCGCTTCGATTGTGGCGGTTGGTTCTGGGCTTTGGTATATGCGCAGTGCCTTAAATAAAAGCCTGAAAAACAAAGAAGCCTTTAAAGTGGAGGATGAAAATGATAAACAAATTGAGCTAAAGGAAGAAACGCCTTCGTTCTTCTTGAGTATTTTGCCGATTTTAGTGTTGATCGTCATCATTTTTACAGGCAGCGCGATGAAAATCGATAATATCGTATTAATCGGCTTGGCAGCGGCTGTCGTTATTTCCGCCATTGTGTTCCATAAATATATTGCCTCCCATAAAAAAGCACTAAGCTTGGGCGCAAACGGCTCTATACAGCCAATCTTCTTTACAGCAGCGTCAGTGGGCTTCGGTGTTGTTATTACATTGGCGCCAGGGTTTAAAGCGATTTCAGACTTTATTCTAGGTATTCCCGGCAACCCTTTAATCAGTCTAACGATTGCTTCTTTGGCATTGGGGGCAATAACCGGCTCAGCTTCGGGCGGACTCGGGATCGCGATGGAAGCATTTGCGGAAAGTTATTTAGCGATGGGCGTAAACCCTGATGCGATGCACAGAATTTCAGCCATCGCATCCGCAGTTCTGACAGGCCTACCTCATGCGGGTGCCATTTTAACACTGTTTTCTCTAACAGGCCTGACCCATAAAAATGGATTCAAATATGCCTTCATCATCATGACCATACCGAACTTGTTAGCATTGATCGCCGCATTGATTGTCGGCATTTCCCTCTATTAACAGCCGAAGAAGCCAAAACTCCTCCAGCTTATTAATAAAATCTATATTCAGACAGGAGCCATTATCATGAAAAAACAACGCACAGTAGTAATCACGGGCGCCGCACAAGGAATCGGGTATTCTATTGCGGAAGCATTCAGCGGCAACGGGGATTTTATAGCGATCTTTGACTTAAATGAAGAGGCCGCCATCAGCGCTGCCGGAAAATTAGGAAATGCAAAAGGCTACAAGGTGAATGTGGCGCATGAGGAAAGCGTTAAAGCCGCCATGGACCAAGTGATGGCTGAACGCGGTACGGTTGACGTTGTCGTAAATAATGCAGGACTTCAATTCATCTCCCCTACACATGAGTTCCCGGAGGAAAAATGGGATTTAGTTGTCGACGTTATTCTAAAGGGGACATTCTTAGTAACCAAACATGCCCTGCCGGCAATGAGAGAACAAAAATACGGCCGCATCATCACCATCTCTTCCGGACACGGCAGAAGACCTGACCAGTATAAATCCGCTTATGTGGCAGCGAAATACGGGCAAATCGGGTTCACCAATGTGGTCGCCATGGAAAATGCGAAATTCGGCATTACAGCGAACTCAATTTTACCGGGGCCGACCCGCACAGCGCTGATCGAAAAACAGCTGCCCGTCCTTGCAGAAAAAGACGGTTCCACAGTTGAAGAAGCACTAAATAAACATATTCTAGGCGGCCAATGGCTAGGACGCCTGCTGGAGCCTTCAGAAATTGCAGCGACCGCTCTATTCTTGGCTTCGGATGGCGCAACCGCAATCACCGGTGAGGCAATCGGGGTTACCGGCGGGGAATAAGGTAAATTGGTGATCATGTGACGAATAATGGAGCAGTTGGTCTAGGCGGAATGTTCACTACCGTGAAATATAAAGAAATAAATTGACGGCTCGCATTGATCGGCAAATTATAATGTGAAATCAGGCCACTATTATGAAAGACTTCGCTTGTAATCTCCATTCGAATGTCTATATTTTTGGCAAGGCAACTATAGCAAAAAGCCTCCAAAGATGCTTTATCGCTCTTTAGAGGCTTTGACTGTTTTATTGTGCTGTAATACCGCCATCTACAACGAATTCCGCACCAGTAGAATAGCTTGACTCATCCGACGCTAAATAAACGACTAATTGGGAAACTTCTTCTGGTTGAGACACACGCTTAAGTGGAATGAATTTAGAAAACTCTTCAATTTGCGCTTTTGCATCCTCTTGCATGATCATTGGTGTCGCGATAACGCCAGGGTGTACAGAGTTAACACGGATGCCCATTGGCGCCAAGTTTAATGCTGCCGCCTTTGTCATTCCGCGCACTGCGAATTTCGTGTCTGTATAGCCTACTGCCCCACCAACTAAGCCGTTGATAGATGAAATGTTGACAATTGAACCACCGCCAGCTTTCATCATGGAACCTGCTACAGTTTTCATTCCTAAAAATACGGAAACTTGGTTAATGTTCACGATTTTCATATATTCATCCAAAGACATTTCCAGCATGTTTTTAGCCATGGAAATACCCGCATTGTTCACAAGCACATTAATAGGGCCAAATGTTTCTTCCGCTTTAGCGATAACGTCTGTCCAGCCTTGCTCAGAAGTTACATCTTGCTTCACGAAAATCGCATTCTCCCCCAGCTCTGCTGCAAATGCTTGTCCTTTTTCTTCATTTAAGTCTGTTAAAACAACTTTTGCACCTTGTTCTACAAATGCTTTTGCGTGTGCAGCGCCCATACCTTGAGCCGCCCCTGTAATAATTGCCACTTTACCTTCTAAACGAGACATAAAATCTCCTCCTCAAAATAATATGATAGTTGACTATCACTTATGCAATTATTAGCTTAACAATGTTTCTTTTATTCGTCAATTATCCGCTCTTATATATTGTAAAAACATTTCCTTCAACAGCCCGAGCTGCTTTTCCGGCAGCAATTCCACCGGTAATGCCGGATCATGGACTGTCAATGAAGATTCTACTGTAAAATGGCTCATATTTTGGACAACCGTAAGAATATATAGATTGACATCGATATCTGACCGTATGGAAAGATCCTCCCTTCCTTTCGCTGCAATATTTATCAGAACATTTGCCATCTCACGGCGAGCCTTCATAAATTCCTCAAATTCATAGCTATCCTTCGACATAGGCTTATATGCTTCAAAAGCTTTGAAAAACTTTATGAATTGATGCTGCGGATCATTGCTTAAGTCCATGTAATAAGTCAAAATACGCTCGATTTGCTCATATGCAGTATCGGATTCGCCTGCGATGGCCTCGATTGATGCGGTCATCTCATTTGTTATCTCATTATTCACGGCCAGCACCAATAATTCTTTGTTGGCAAAATAGCGGTATAAGGTCGCTATCCCTATGCCGACCTTTTTTGCGACGTCCTGCAGTTGAACTTGCTGAATCCCGTCTTTTAAAATTAATTCCTTTGCCGCCTGTATTATATTCGTTCGGCGTTCCAATTTTTTTTGTTCTCGTTTATTCAATGTTTTCTCCTCGGTTTAATTAATAATATGCTTTATTTGATTTCGACCTGCAAAATTTCCATAAGTAAAAAATCGCTGCTATCGTCGAAAATAAATGTCCATGGCATCGAGGTATACGGAGGAACCGCGAGTGCCGGAATCGTAAATTTTTGCGCTATTTCCCCATGCTGTGTTAGGCAGCTCACTTCTCTGTTTTGAAATGTAAGCAGCTCGGAAGTGTGATTATGAACGAGCGCTGTGATGAGCATTTGCCGTCTATGATTAATCGCTTTTCGTATTAAACAACAGGAGATTGCCCGTTGCTTTTCACTTTTGGAGCGATGGAATAATTGTTCAATAAACAGCCGGTCATGTTTGGAAACCGCCTTTTCCCAAGATGCTTCAAATTGGAGTGTTTGCACTGTAATATCATCTCCTTTCCTGTTTTTTAACGTAAATAAGCAATAATGCACCCTTTAATATAAAATTCGTGTTACAGTATGAAAGAATCTTAAAAGTTAGAAGGCGAAAAATATGATTGAAGTAAAGACTTCCCCGATTAGTGAAGGCGAATATAACCGCGGTGTTTTTGCGATGCAAGCAATTGCAAAAGGGACATTATTCCACCAAGCACCTGTTCTAAGCTACCCGAATGAACAACATGAATATATCGAAAAAACAAATCTTGCGGATTACGCTTTTGAATTCGGCATAGGGCGATCTGCTATATTATTAGGCTATGGGATGTTATTTAACCATTCATATGAGCCAAATGCGACATACGAAATTAATTTCGACAATGATACATTCGATTTCTTTGCATATAAAGATATAGAAGCGGGCGAAGAAATTTTCATTAATTATAATGGCGATGTCGATGATAATGATCCATTATGGTTTAATAAAGAAGAGAATTAATCCTCTAGGCAGGGGCTGTGTGAAAGTCAATTCAACTTTTATGCAGCCTTTTCGCATGTTAACGGTAAGCTGTTTTCGCGGCTGCCATCCGCAGTGAATCGTCCGGAAAGACTGCTCCGGCGCTTTCTTTCTATTTGCCTAAAAAGTTTATAATATCCTCTGACAGCATTTGCCGCTCTTTTCCCAATGTGATTAAATGCCCGCTGTTTTCATATTGCTTTTTCACGATGATTTTACTGTCAGCGGCTTCCTCAATGATGTCGATGCTTTGCTGAAAGACAGGCTCATCCAGCGCTCCTTTCGCCAAAAAAAGCGGCTGCCGAATCATATGGACTTCATTTCCCGTTTGCACGATGAATTGCTGCAGCGCGATAAATTTTTCGGCCGGACGCGGAAAATGGTCGTTTAAAAATGCTTGTAATTCATGTTCCGTGCTTCCCCGGTTTTGCAAATAACGCTTCGAGAAAAAAGCTACCCTGTTTTCAAGTCCTTCTACTGGGCGCTCTATAACCGGCGAGGAAATAATGCATAATGCTTTGATCTGCGTAAACTCATTTGCCAGCCGAATGCTTAAAACACCGCCTAACGACTGCCCGACTACATAGATTGTCTCATGCTTTTCCCCGATTAAAAATTGTACCGCTTTTTTGCTATGTTCCCATACTTGTTCGATTGAACTTGCAAATAAATGTTCCGGCGATGCACCATGTCCCGCCAAATTCGGTGCATAGCATGTATAGCCTGCTTTATGCAGTGCATTCGCCAAAAAAAGCATTTCCTCCGCATTGCTCGTAAAGCTATGTAAAAGCAATACTGCTTTTTCGCTGCCCTGTAAGTATATATTTTCAACAAACTGCATGTGAATCTCCTTTTCTTTCCCAATATTATTATAGCATAGCATTTTCCTTTCATTTTCATTTGGAAAAATGCTTAGCTAGGTTTCCAATACAGAAACAGTGAAAATGTTTTATGTTTCCGTTACAATGATAGCTGAGTCAAAAATAACATGAAAGGAGAATCATTTTAATATGAAAACAATATTATTATCGATTCTTGCTGCGTTTATATTATTTGTGCCAAATGCAGCAGCACATACTTATTTAGATACGACAAATCCGGAAGATGGCGCGGTTGTAGTTGAGCCGCTTCAATCAATCGCACTTACATATGCCGGGAAAATTGAAGAAGGAAGCACATTTAAAGTAGTCGCAGGCAATGGCGAACAATTTGAAACAACTTCTATAACATTGGTGGATGGTGTATTAACCGGAACTTTTGAAAATCCATTGCCGAATAATGAATATACTGTACAGTGGAATAGTATTAGTGAAGATGGACATCCATTGTCAGGACAGTTTGCGTTTACTGTCGATGTGCCTGTTACTGAGGAAATCGCAGAAGAGGAAGACAGTGCGGAGCAAGCCGAAGTAGAAGATACGACCCAAAATGACAGTGCAGAGCCGTCAGCGGCAGATGAAGACGACAAATCAAAAATTTCCCCGCTTATGATCATTGGCGGAATTTTGCTCCTTATTATTGCTGTAAGCATCATTACACTCGTAAAGAGAAAAAAAACTAAATGATCGCACTGACGATTTTTAGTCAATTCCTGCTCTATATAAGCTTAGCCATATTGATGGGGACCTTTATTTTGAGCTGTATCCCTCATTCAATTCGTCCAAATATTTATATTTCATCAAACTGGTTAATCATCAGTGCAATATGTTTACCGATTGCATCATTCGTCCCTAATATTCAATTGCTCATAATTTTAACGCCTCAATTGGGCTTTTTCGAATCGATGGGGATGCTTCTTTCCAAATTCAAAGTTGGGCATTCCTGGCTCGCGATCGTTTGCTTTACGATCATTTTGCTTTTAATAATCAGGTTGTATGCAAAACAACATTCAAAACTTGCTGCGGCCATGGCGATTATTATCCTCATAGCGGTCATGGCTGCAATCGGCTATATTAGTCATGCAGGCTCCATGTCAGGCATGGTCGGCTCGGTATTGGACTTTGTTCATTTGCTTGCTGTCAGTGTATGGCTCGGGATTTTAGTCCTAATCAGCTTTTTCACGAAAAATGCGGAAAACTGGGAAGCCTATCTGAAATGGTTTTCCCCTGTTGCACTCGTATCATTTACGGCAATTGCACTAAGCGGTGTTCTGATGACTGACACGATCGTGCCAAGCTATGTCACGAGCTGGGCGAGCGATTATGGGCAATTCCTGTTCATCAAGCATGTTCTATTAGTGCCGCTGACAGCCATTATTTTGGCCAATAGTCTATTAATTAAGCTGAAAATGAATAAGCCGCTTTTTGAACCGCGTACATGGGTGAGAATCGAAACGGTTTTGCTCATTTCCATTTTATTTATTACCGCACTATATAGTGAGCAGCAGCCGCCAAATTTTTCCGTACAGGAAATCTCGCCTTTTTTTGAGCTGTTTTACAATAGCACAATCGAGCCGAGTATGAGAGCATACTTGCAAATGACCGGCATTGGCATAGCATTTTTCCTCATGACAGCGCTGTTTATCGGGCTTGTCATTATAAGCTATGTAAAGCAGCTTCCGACCATCATCTCGGTTTGCATGACGATTGCCATCGCATTATGCTTTTATATGGGCTTTATGTCAATCGTCTTTTTCAGATGAAGCATTATCATTTCAAATAAAAGGTTGCAGTAAAAGTCCTGTTTGGCTTTTACTGCAACCTTTTTGCGCCTTCAGTTTGAACGGGCAGGAGATTCACTGCTTCTCGAATGCCAGTTTAAGCCCGAATCCTATAAGAACGGCCCCTGTCAGCATTTCGATAACCGATTGTGTTGCTGGCTTCTTCATGAAATCCCGGATTTTGTTCAGCAAAAATACATAAAGTGCGAACCATACAAATGTTAGCACAATATAAATAATGCCCATCGTTAAAAAAGGCCAAAACGGATCATTGCCCGGCGCCAAAAATTGCGGTAAAAACGTCAGGAAAAACACCGCCACTTTCGGGTTTGTTATATTCGTGATAAAACCTTGCTTAAAATAGGAATTGCCCTTTGTTTCTATTGTCGGTACGTCATCGATTTCCGTCTTCTTGACACGCATACTGATCAATGTTTTCACGCCTAAATAGCATAAATAGATCGCGCCGACATATTTTAAAATCGTGAATGCTGCGGCAGACTGCACAATAATTGCCGATAATCCAGCAACCGCGGCAATCGTGTGGATCGAGAGTCCTACACATGAGCCGACCATCGTCTGGAAACCGCCCTTTTGACCATTAACAATCGTGTTTTTCGTTACAATGGCTGTATCGGGACCCGGCAATATGATTAGCAGCACACACGCAATAATAAAGAGCACAATATTGTCCATATTCCCACCTTCATTTTCTGAATTTTTAGTTATGTTAACATAATTCAGCAGCAGGAAGCTAGTATTATTTTTTTAAATGGCAGAACAAATTTCGATAAAATGACCGTCCGGATCTGCTATATATGCCACAGTCTGGCCCCATGGTTTTGTGACAGGCTCTTTTATAATCGTTGCCCCTCGCTGTCTTAACTCATCAATCGCAGCTTCGACATTTTCGACGACGAAACCGACTTCGAATGTTTGTGCCGCACTCATCGCTTCTGTCACTTCCAAACCGGTGATTTCCCTGACGGATTGACGTGTGTTGATGGCAAGAATCGTGGCGCCTGTATCAAATTCAACATATGTGTCCTGCTGCATTTTAATCGGCAATTTCAAAATCGTCTTGTAGAAATGCATCGCTTTATCAAAATCATTTACATAGAGAATAATATACTTCATCGATAATTTCATTTATAGCCCTCCCGAAAATGGATTCATTGTCATCTTTATAATAACGAATGAGGGCTGCTTGGCGCAATTGTAAAAAGAAGTAAAAACGCAAAGCTTTTAAAGCACTAATTACTCCATATATATTTTAAAGAAGCCTCCAATATAGCTTATTATTAAGTTTGGGAGGAGGCCGCACAGCTACAGCAAAATAGAAATTAAATAAGGAACAAAGGCGCATTAAGTACACATATTTTGTCGGGACTGAAGCAATCGGCAACTTCCTAATCTCATTTTTATAAGAACAAAAGTGCTAAAGCGCCCGTTCAACTCCGACAGATATTGGAGGATCCGACGCAAAAGTAAACGTTCCACCACTTTTGCAAAGGGCGCTGAAGATCTGTCTTTTTAATTTTGGGCTTTCATTTCAATTAACAGTTTTTTACGGGGACAACTACCATTCTCGTTTCTTCAGTTAATATGTCTGTCTATTTTATTCGCCAGCTGAAAATCCCCGAGGAAATCTAAGCAACTTTTCAGTAAAGCGGCTTCATGGCAAAAAAGAAACAGATTCCCGCAACTTGGATGAAGAGGAATCCGCTATTAACGGGGGCGGTCCGTTTAAGTGCCTCTTTAAGAAATAGACGGAAAAATTCCCCTTATTTAAAAAATACAAAAGAAAATGGCCTCAATAGACGGAGAAATTCCGCCTATTAACCTAAAAAACATGAAAATAGAGTATTTTTCTTTGGATAACCGGAAAAATTCCTCTTATTTACTCCAAAAAGAGCCACATTGCGCAAATAACCGGAAAATCTCCGGTTATTTTTCTTATTAATTTAATTAAGAGCCGGAATTTCTATCAGGGAGTGTAAATTTCGCCGACTCCAATCCAAAAGAGAAGCCCTTATTAAAAATGATAGTGGATTTTAAATAACCGTGGATTTTCCGTGCCTTTCTTTTGCACGGTGGGGTCTAATGGTGCGAAAAGTTGGCGCGGTTTGCCTGGACGGGGACAACACTTTTTTATAAAGTTATCTACATTGCCAAAATCTATAGTTTCCTTAAAAAATAAAAAAAACTGCTTAGCACCCGTTCAAAACAGGCAGTAAGCAGTCTCCTTTATTATTTGATGAAGATCTTTCCCGGCGTATACTGTTTGGCAGATCATTTTTCTTTGATCAGAAATTTTGAATATACTCCGCAAGCTCCAGAAAGCCGTATTCTAACGCAAGCTGATAAGCGTCATAGCCGTCCGAGTCTTTTATTGCTTTATCTGTTCCCGCATTTAAAAGAAGCTCCACCATTTCATAGTTTTCATAGCCTACTGCTTCCATTAGCGGCGTATATTCATACATGTCCATCGTATCAGGATTTGCCCCATGCTCCAGCAAATATTGTGCCGCGTCATAATTGTTTTCAATGACAGCGAGATGGAGTGCCGTATAGCCATCCTCATTCTTTTCATTTAACATAGTCTCATCTGCCGCATATTCTTTCACTGCATCCAAATCATAGTTAACGACGGATAGCATCAGCTCATTCATGCTTTCAGAGCTGTCTTCGTAAGTGAAGTCATCATACAGTAAATCATCTCCGAGAAGGGCTATATTTTCGATTTTCTTCATAACCCATATGCTGCCAAAGACGAATAGTCCCATTGCTAAAATTAAAACACCAATACCTAGAACAACGCCTCTTTTGGAAGATTTAATTTGCGGCGTATTTTCCGCATCAAAGAATCGGTTCAATTCATGGATGCGTTTCGGTAAATTAGGATGTGTCGACATGATTTCATCAATCCAGCTGAAAACGCCGCTCTCTGTTGCGATTTGCTGCGAGTATACTGACTGGTCCACCTGTTTATATAACTGTGGCCCGATTGCCAATACTGCTAAAGCATTTTTTGCGCTTTCATAGGATTGACTGTAATATGCGCCGTACCGGTCACATGTAAATTCACAAGCGCGCGAGTAAGCCGAGCCGAGGAACGGAAAGGCAAGTCCCGGCATCAATAGCCAGCCATAGCCGACATGCTTGCGTTTAATATGGGCAAATTCATGTGCGAGAATATAAAGTACTTCCCCTTCTCCTTGCTCTTCTATTAAAGCAAAAACATCCGAATAAAGGACGACCATATTTTTCATCCCAAACTTTGTCGCAAATGCATTTAAAATCCCGCCTGACTGCATTACATAAATATCGGGCATTTTCGCTAAATTCATTTGTTCCGCCACTGCTCCAGCTTTCGCATAAAAAGCCGGAAACTGCTGTTCACTGATTTTAATACCATTTTTGCGGATGTTCACCATCGACAAATTATGTATAAATGAGTAAAACAAAAATAAAACGGCCAAAATTACTATACCAATAATTGATATAAACATTGCCACATATATTAGTATGCTCACAATTAATAATATTGCAAAATAAAGTTTTTCTTTGCGATAAACTAAATCTTTTTTCAAATCCAAAACTCTTTACCTCAATTCCCATCATACTATATTTCAGTAATATTCCATATTTCACACTATTTTCCGCCCATTTTTTTCAGTAATAACGACTTGCGGCATTATTAAAAAATAGGATAGCAAAAATATTGCGGAAATAATTACAATTAGTATAATATAATAAAAAATTATGTAAATGAATAAGGATAAAGACCTTTTCCCTTTTCCTACAATAGTAATTCATATTTAATCGCCATTCATATGGACGTATTTCAATTACTTATACCACTATATGGATCGAAGACGAATTTTTTGAAACAAGCGTTCCCCGCAATTCCCCGACTCCTTCAACTGCAAATCGATTCCCGTTTTGGATGGGCCATTTCCTCATAAATAAAATGATGGAATTTGCTTGCGTAAAATGATGGTCGAACATTGCTGAAACGGGCTGCTCAATAAAATATTCCTGATCGTCTATGCGGATTTTTAAAAAATGATGATGGATTGCCCTATTATCGAGCATAGTAATATTCATCGGATCAAAACCGGTTAAGCCAATCTCGCCGGTAATCGTCAATTTTATCCCGTCGGAGTTATCGAACTTTCTGAATGCATCCAGCTTTTGCTCTTTCGCTTTAGCCATTATTTCCGCCGCTTCCGCACAATGATCCGGCATGTTTATAATCACTGAATTGCAGCTGCCATACCGTTCTTTGAAAAATTGGAACAAAGTTAATGGCGAGTCCGTAAAATCCATTTGCCAATCTGCGGAAACTTTGTCCAGTAGTAAACAAAGAAATAAACCCGAGCTATAACAGCTTTTCCTAATATTTATATTCGATGATTCATGATCTGCGAGAAGGTCAGCATAGTCTTTTATAATGTTTTCACTATTCATGCTCACATCCATCAATGCCCTGTATTCAACAAAATAGGCTGGTCCTTCGATTGTTTCAATGAGATTCTCATATTCCACATAGTGTTGGAACAATTCCATCCTTTTTTCTCTAAGTGCAATAAATTCACTTATATGGCAGTGCTGCTCTGCCGAATTCTGCGCAAAATACGCATCATAAAGTTTCTTTCTTTCCTCGATCCGAAGTTGAATATTCCTGTAATCTACCGGATAGCTGAACCCTAGAAATTCATTCGGCAAGCGGCTTTCCCCAAACAAATACTGAAAGCCATGAAACGATTCATGCACAAGCAAAGAATACATATCTTCCATTGAATCGTAAATTGCAGCATCCACTATAGCGGTCGGGATGTCTTCATAAAGGATGCATGTACAGGCACAAAATTGTTCGGTTTTAGGAAATTTTACATATCGTTGCTGTTTGCATTTCGGATGATTGAACAAATAAACATCCTTCTCATCAAAAATCGCAAAAGCAACGGGCTTGAAGCCAGTCCAGTAATGCTGTAGCTTTTGTGATGGCAAGTTAAGTAAAATCCAGTCTAATAAATTTTTCATCATACTCTCCATTATATTTATTGAAAAATCTGTCCGATAATTCTTCGTATCGTCAGGAGGATCTCCCCAACTGACAATGAATTTTCGATTTTGTGAAATGCTTCATCCGAACTATCCATTAAAAGGGCGGGTTTTACTATCTCCCCCTGGATTGGTTCATGGCCGTCCCGGAATTGTATGCGGATCGACTTTGCCTCATGCAGATCGGCATTGTCCATCACCTGAAAATGGATATGCGCTTCTGAAGAATTGCCTGAATTGCCGCATTGGCCCAGCAGCTGCCCTTCTTTTACGCTATCCCCCGGCTTCACAATAATCGAATCCTTTTTAAAATGCGCGATCATGCTATATTCTTCATTCGGATGTGCAATGACAATATAGTTGCCTGCCGGGTTTTGTTCATCCATTTCTCCGGGGATGTTGTCTTTTAAGCCATCGACTACTGACACTACTTTCCCGGCATATGGCGCGACGACATCTTTGCCGAACGCATAATAATTTTCATTGCTTATTGGTGAATCTTTAAAGCTTTGCCCTTCATTGATGATGACCAAATCATAGGCGTAGCGCTGCTGTTCATAGGCATAGTGGTAATTGATGAATTCATTCGCGCCTCCCCAAAATACAAACCATTCATCGTGTATTGGCAGACGGTAGCTGTTTTTTGTGTATGTTCCGTCCGTTTCAGGATAGGTAACATACGGTTTTAAATAAAGCGTTTGGATAATACGATTCTCGTCAAAAGCGACGACGACTGCCTTCTTCTTTCGATCATCAAGCAAAACGAGCTGCGTCAAGCTGTCCAATTGTGCCTCGTACGCGATTTCGTAATGGTCCACGCCTTCATTATATTCCGCACACAGCTTTGCAAACTGCTCAAATGTGACGAGATTTTTAAAGTCATCCGCCGTCGCGGCATAAATCGTCTGGAATTCATTGTTGATAAAGTATGTACCAAAATCATACCAGTCTATAGCACGCATAAAATCCCTCCGATAATTGTATTCTCTTCATGTACGAGCTTAGCAATGCCTTAGTTTCAAATTGCACAAAAATTTAAACTATGAAGAATAAATGCGCTGACATGCCCGTTCAATTCCGAGAGAGCTAGGAAAACTTGATGCAAAAATAAATAAACGCTCCGCCATTTTTGCACAAGGCACTGAAAATCCACGGTTATTTAAAACCCACTATCATTTTTAATAAGGGCTTCTCTTTAGGGTTGGATTGGGCAAAATTCATATTTCCTGATAGAAATTCCGGCTCTTAATTAAATTAATAAGGAAAAATAACCGGAGATTTTCCGGTTATTTGCGCAATGTAGCTCTTTTTAGAGTAAATAAGAGGAATTTTTCCGGTTATCCAAAGAAAAATACTACATTTTCATGTTTTTCAGGTCAATAGGCGGAATTTCTCCGTCTATTGAGACCATTTTTTATTGTATTTTTTTAATAAGGGGAATTTTTCCGCCTATTTTTCAGGTTGGTACTTAAACAGTTCCCTCCAACCGGTAATAGCGGATCCTCTTCATTTCAAATTGCGGGAATCTGCCTCTTTTCTTGCCATCTAGCCGCTTCGCTGAAAATATACTTAGATTTCCTCGGGGATTTTCAGCCGGCGAAGAACAGAAGTGCTAAAGCGCCCGTTCAACTCCGACAGACATCGGAGGACCCGACGTAAAAGTAAACATTCCACATTTTTGCAGAGCGGCCTAATGATGCGAGTAGTTTGCTTAATTTCCCGGACTGATAACACTTTCTTGCAAAGTTACCCGCAACGCCAAAATCCGTGCTTTTCTTAACAATTAAAAATGGAACGATATGCGGCTTTATTTTAGCTCGCAGCATCTCCGTTCTTTAAAGTTTTGAGGAGAACATTTTATTATCAATAATTGTTTCGATGGAAAAAGACGGATTCCCTCTTAATTTAAATAGAAGAAATCCGGTTATTTTTGATATGCTCCAATTTTTCTAGCTAAAGTCTATTCATCTGTAAGCAAACGGATTTTTTCGGCGGCATTTTCTATGATGGTATCCAGTTTCGCATATCCATAATACCGGATAAAGATCACCACATTATTTTTTGAGGCGAATATTTGCTTCTTTTCCGCTTCCTCATAAACGATGAGCTTATCGAAACCGGAATGTTTTTTCTCCAAAAACGGCTCCGTTTCGTCTCCATACGAATACCATTTAATCAAATCTGAAAGCAATGGTGAGGCAAATGCTTGAAACGTCAATTCATATACTTCCGATGAAATGCTCGGCGAATAAGTGCCGCTTTCATCGAGCCATGCCATTCCCTCGATCATGCCGCTTTCATCGGTTTCATATTGTACAGGGGCAAATAGGCTCCAATTGGTTGAATAGCGGTTCGCCCAATCTATCCCGTCATCGCTATAATGCTCATCCCGAACGAGCATCGGATTGTTTTCGATATCCGCTAAACGAACGATCGGCAAGTGTGTATCCCCATTTGGCATCGTATATGTATCCATTTTCACTAAATGTGACAATGCCAATAGGAAACCAGCGATGGCAATTCCGACAAATACCACTGAAAATGCGGTATTTTTCCGCAAGCTTTTTTCCCATGGCGCATGATGATTGATCGCTTTCCCCTCTTTCAAATCTCTCCTTAATGCCCGAATTGCCCGCAGTGCACGTATAGAGGTGTACATATAATAAACATATATCAGGCTCATAATGCTCTGCTGAACGACAGGTCCTTCGACTAACCGCAAAACAGGCGTACCATCCACAAACCAAAGTGCTGCCAGCATGCCGATAATGAGCGAGGTTCCTAAAAAAATTGCGGCTGAATTTACGCTGAGCCTCTTATCCAGCTGCTGCAATGTATAGGATTGTTCAGCAAAATCTGTATGAAGCTCGATTGCATTGCGTTCTTCCGGGGATTCAAACACATGAAAATATTGATAGCTCGTCACATATTCCCAGCCATTTTCCTCGTACAGCTCGATTTGCTCGTCGGAAATCCCTTTATTTTTTGTCACTTCTATCCGGTATTCCATCCGCCTCGGCTCGCCTTGTTCAAAATGCGCAAAATATATGCCCATTTTCCGGAGATGAAGCCCTTTTAATGCCATGTCCGAAAACCAGCTTTCATGTTCCCCGATACGCCAATAGTTGCTAGGCCGGATTTTTCGTACATTTTTATCCATCGTTTTCCTCCTCTAATACACTGCTGTCAATGATCAAAGATTTTAAGCGCTCATACTCCAGCCGTAGTGCATGCTCTCCCTCTTTTGTAATTTCATATGTTTTTCTTCGTCCATCATCATTTGCTAAAGCAATTAGCCCATCCTTTTGCATACGGGAAAGAACCCCGTAGAGCGTCCCGGGTCCCATCTTTAAACGTCCTCTCGAAACTTCTGTAATGGCTTGCATTAACTGATAGCCATGATTTGGACGCATCAGCGCCAATAAGACATAATACATTGCTTCTGTCATCGGTCCGCCACTATACGTCATGTTTACCACTCCTACAATATTATGTCACACGATATATCGTATAACATAATATTAAATCACAAGTAAATATTTGTAAACCATTCCTTTGTCATAATTACATTTATGAACAAAAAAGCAGCGGGAACTATGCTGCTCTTGTTGTAGTTATAATTCCCCCTATTAGCCATCTCATTTTGTTACCGTTTTATATTGAAGCCTTGTTCGGGAGTTTTAATTTTTCAATTTTAAATTCGCCCAACATGCTAACCTGTTTCATTCAGTTGCGGTAATTCGTATTGTTCTCTTCACACCAGTTCAGTTGGTAAACGAGGGTGATTCTTCTTCCTGTTCAATGGTGGCTTTACAGAAAATGTCGCTCACTGCCCAATTTTTATGGTAATATTTTCTAAGGAACGTTGAATTGGAGGTTGTTCTTAATGGAAAAAAAGAAAGTTGTAAATGCTCCTGAAGCAATTTTATTAGTTGGCTCATTTTTTATGTTTATGTTCGTTTGCAAATATTTGGTGTTTATACCTGAATTCAAATACTTTTTCGAAAGAGGCTCATTGTGGTTTGCATTCCCTCTTATCACACTTATATTAGCAGTTCATTCTTTTATTAATAGGAAGAGCTAATGCGATTTTGCAAAAGCCTCTAAAAGTCGGCCTCATTTATAAAGAGGGTTTTTAAAGTTCGTCCACTTCAAGAAGATGCCGGCTTTATTGTACAGGCGGCATCTTTTTTTACTTTTTCAAGCTGTCTATCTTTTCATTTACATTAGCGGGTCTCCTTTAATTCGGCAATTCCGATTGATTTTTTATGAAAGTCCCCCCTGCCGCCGCCAGCATTGTCACGATAAGTACGTCAAATCCCAGCAGTGCAATATACAGAAAGAAGGCGGCTGATGCTAGTTTCAGCCGCCTCCAATTATTTTTTCGCCAAATCCAGGGCGATATCCGCTTTTTCCAAATCATGCTCTATTTGCTCAGTTAAATCATAGGCATGATACATTTCGTTTCTTATCATATATTGCGCGATTTTGTCATGTGTATCGATCGCATTGTCTAGCTCGCGACGCAGCAGCTTTTTGACAGATGGAGTAGCGGTTTCCGTAATAGCTACCGCCAAACTTCTGACTGCCGCTTTTGATGTGATGAGCAAGTCGGTCGCAATGGCCATATCATCAATAATTGATATATCAAGCTGTTCATTGTTTGTTTCTTCCGATTTTTCTGACGGCATTGTCCATTCCTCCTCAACTATTTTTTACTCGCATCCGCAAGCACTTTTTTTAAGTCTTTAATTGCCTTGACCGAAAGTTCCAGGTCTTCTTCAAGTATTTCCTTCAGCTTCTTATCCTGAACAAGATCGACGAATAATTTGCCCTTTGTCACACAATTCGTTTTGAAAATCAACACTTCATGGACTTCCAGCTGTTCGTGCAAAGCCAATTCCTTTGTTGCCATAAAAAAACCTCCTCCTTTATGCGTGTCCATCTTTATTTACCCATAAATAAAAATACTAACCAGAAGTTTAATAGGTTTATCCGGGTTTGGAACAGCAACAGATAAATTCACTTTGAAACGAGGCTTCCTCTAAAATTAAGAAAAAATTAAGATTTTCCCTACTTTAAATTTAAGCTTTCTTCTTTATCATAGGAACTAGGAGAAAAAGGAGAGAGTTTTAATGAAAAAGATAATATTTTCGTTTATCATTGTAATCGTTGTTTATCTGTGCTTTTTTAAGGAATCCCCAACACTCGAGCAGGAAATTTCACTTATTGATGAATCGGTTTACAGCGGGGATCTAATTTTAATTAATAAAGAAACTAAGCTGCAGCAGGATCCAACGAACTTATCGGTTATCCCTGAAAACATCGCAAAAAACGTAGTGGTCGATTCTGATTACTTACTGCAAATAAATGTCATGAAACCTTTGCAGGAAATGTTTGAGGCTGCCGCCAAAGACGGGGTTCGGCATTTTAAAATCAACAGCACTTACAGAAGCGGAAAGGCACAGCAGCAGCTATATGAGGAAAATGGTGCCAGCTATGCACTTCCATCGGGATATAGCGAGCATCAGAGCGGGCTTTCTTTGGATATCGGCTCGACGCAAGGTACAATGGATAAAGTTATTGAAGGTGATTGGCTGGCAGAAAATGCGGCAAAATTCGGTTTCATTCTACGCTATCCCGAAAACAAAGTAGATGTTACAGGCATTGCTTTTGAGCCTTGGCATTTTCGCTATGTAGGACTGCCGCACAGCATCATCATCGATAAAAAAGATTTGGCGTTGGAGGAGTATATTAGTTTCCTGAAAAATAAAAAAGAGCATGTGGCGAAAATTGCAGGTGTAACGTATTTTCTTCAGTACGAGCATGGTAAGGAGATCGCTAAAATTCCGGACACCGAAAATTTCACTGTTTCAGGCGATAATACCGACGGATACATCATTACATCGATTATCGAATAGCCGGAATTTAAACTATAGTCTTTAATCGCCGCTTTATCGGCATCATAAAGAGCCTGCCCAAGCATTATGCTGGGCAGGCTGAATTTTTGAATAATTGCCTACTGATTTGTCTTTAAATAAAACTTCCAATACTCTTTAAAAGCTAATTGGCGCTTCTCGGCATGTTATACAGTTTTATATAAAGAATCAGACTTGCGAGTGCGCACAGCAGGATAAAACTGAAAACTATGAATGGCTCAAAAAACTGTGCCAGTAAAATCGTACACGGCGCCAAAAAACGGCCAATCGTAAATTGCATATTCGAAGCAGCCATATATTGGCCTCTCGCATGTTGCGGCGCATATTCACTCACAAAATTATAGAGTACAGGCGCTCTTACAATTTCCCCGAATGTAAAGATGATTGTCAGCACAAATAATAGCCAAATATTTGCGGTAAAAACGACAGCGAACATACCAAACCCCGACAGCAGGCAGCTTAAAATAAAAACATGCATGTCCTGCCATGATTTCAGCCATTTCGTGACAGGCAAAATAAATAAAACGAATAAAATGCCATTTACCCCTAACAAATAACCTAAAATCTGTTCGCTCGAAAGCTCATAATTCAAAAATGCGAACAATTTCTGGCTTGGCACTGCTTCGTAAATATAAATGGCAAGATATAAATCCAGCTGCATAATCGCAATGACCGAAAATATTCCCGCGCCTAAATAATAGGCAAACTTTTTATCGTTCAGTATGGCTGTATAGCTCATAAATTCTTGTTTAATAGAAGCTGCTTCTTTTGCAGAAGCTGTCGGCAATGTTTCTTTAAAACGTCTAAAAATTAATATGAAGTAAACGATCAAAACAATGGCACAGCATGACAGCAATTCCTCCCGGTAATCAAAGAACAGCCAAGCACCCACTACAGGCCCCACAACCGCCCCAATGTTGCCACCCGTCAAAAATGTCGCGAATACTGCCTTTCTCTCCTCATGAGGAACCGTATCCGCAACCATCGCATCACTTGCTGGTTTATACAAGCCTTTTCCAATCGTGATTCCTAAAAAAGCCGCATAATCCAGCCAAATGAATTGTGAGCCCGCAAATAGCATGAACATTATGATTTGTATGCCTGTGCCCCAAAGCATCACCTTTCTGCGTCCATATTTATCCGCAAAAGCCCCTCCCGCCAATCCGGCAATTAAGCTAATAATTGGCGGGAGCGTCATTAGTATACCTGTCCAGCCTAAACCTAAAGTTCCGCTAAAATATATTGCGATGAACGGGAAGTACATCCAGTAGAAAATATTAAAAACAGTCTCCGCTGCAAGCCTTATTCTCAAATTACGATTCCATACAAATTTTTTGCCCATAAAAAACTCCATTTTATTATTTCGGCCGATGGATTTATTTTAGATGTAAAATAATTGAAAATATAGACTTTTATTTAAATTTCAGCTATACTAATAATATGAAAAGCGAATAGTGCAGACTTCTATTTGAAGAGCACTATAAACAGAACGTATATTCCCTTCAATCCTTACGATATTTATAGCCGGATAGAAAGCAAATGATGCCATTTGTTTCTCTGCCCGGTTTTTTTACCGCAAGCCCAATACAGCAGTCAATCACAATAATCTGAAGGCGGATTTACCATCCAGCTTACCGCCACCGTAAATGTCATTTCCCACGAAACATCCCGAAAGAGTAATTTTCCGTGAATCCTGAATGTGATTTAAATGCACGCCAACAATCCCGAACAATTGCTACACCTTCAAATATGTTGGAAGCCGCTAAACAATTCGGCTGCAAATTTCCCCTGTTTGATTGGCCCGTAAATAAAAACGGATTTAAAAAGCGCCCTTAAATATTTCATTTAAGGACGCTGCTAGTATTATATTAGATTTTTCGCATCAACATAAAATTCATAGAGAAAATAGCAGCCAAAGCCAAATAACAACAGACCTGCGATAATCGATGTCCATTTGATCATTTTTCGGTTCATCACTTTCCTTGATAAAGAGACAATCGTTAACAGCCCGATATCATGCAGCAAAATGCCCGATAAAATTCCTAAAGCTACAATTAAAAATTGATTGGCACCATTTCCTGAATAGGAATCTGCCAAAACTGCGCCAAACACGGAAATCCAAAATACTAAATTCCCTGGTGATACAGCTACTAAAAGGCCATTTCGGTAAGTCGAGAAAAATGATTTATTCACTTTTTCCCCCGCCAATGTGATATCCTTGTCCGCATTTTTTATCGAGTCATATGCAAGCATAAATAAAAAGGCCGCACCGATAATCCAAAGAGGCATCTGGATATACGATAAAGACAAAAATTTCGCCACGCCAAAATACAGCGCCAATATTAACGCGACATCTATCGTCATTCCGCCAAGCCCAACTGCCCAGCCATGCATAAATCCGTTTTTCAGGCCTTGTTTCGTCATTTCGACTGTAATGGCACCGACTGGCATCGCAATGGCCAAGCCGACCATCACATACGCAAAATACAAACTCATGTAAACACTTCTTCCAAAGGGGATTCCTTCATACGTCCGTTTATAAATATAATTATAATTGAATATTTATGTACATTCAACGAAAAATTAGTCTTGCTGTAATATTTCGGGTACATTGGCGGAATATTTTATTTCGTGTGAATTTAGATTTCTTCATATAAAAACCCGCTAAAAGCATTGCACTTTTCAGCGGGTTTATCATTAATTTTTTAACCGTTCCTTTATTAAAGCTTCCATATCACTAACAATCGTATCAAAAGGCACTTCATCGCCGATACCGCCATTGCCGGAATAGTTTTTCACGGCAACTCCCTTTTCATCGACTAGGAAAAATGTATCGGCATGGATCACCTGATCATCTCCTTCAATAGCCTGTACTGGGGTTTTAAACGAATTTCTTGCAAATTGCTCAATGAATTTCTGGTTATAGCCTGTCAGCATATACCATTTCGACTCATTTGATGGATTAAAGCGATTTAAATATTCTGTCAGGCGTTCAGGTGTATCATAGGTCGGATCAACGGAAAATGCGACAATTTTATATTGTTCAAGTCCCTCCTCCTCAAGCTTGTCCTGAATGAGCTTCATGTTTTGCGTCATTGGCGGGCAAATGGACGTACAGTTTGTGAAAATGAACATCGCCAGCCACGGTTCCCCTTTCAAGCTTTCCAGCGTTACTTCCTCGTTGCGCTGGTCGGTCACCGTAAAATCGCCAATTTCAAAGTTTGTCGTCGGTTTGAATTGATAATTGCTGCAAGCTGAAAGCACTGTTGCTATTATGAGTACAAATGCCAATACTAAGTTTTTCTTTTTCATTTCTCTCTCTCCACTCTTCCAAACATTATCTTCATCTTATCGAATGTTGTGTACATTCTCAATACAAACAGTTCGAAAGGTTCTGTGTCAAAATTGTGAAAGGGTGATTCACAACTCATATGCGTTCATTCGGATTATGAAGTACAACGAGTGCACTATGAATCGCTTCTAGCTTTGTTTCGATGCGATATAACAAATAGAATGAAATAAAGATCGGAAACGTCACTTCCTGAATGATTGCAATCCACTGGTCCATCAAAATCCCTCCTTTGTTTTTTCTTATGGAGGCTATCCGCTCCATTCCACTATGAAAAAGCCGGCAAAGCATTACACTTCACCGGCTTTACTTTTAGTTCATCAATTCAAAATCCGTCACATGACGCTCGACAATTCTCGCTGATTTTTTCGCGTTGAATAGAAAACCATCCTTCGAGAAAGCGGTCTGGTCGATAATTGTTTGCATCGCCGCATTTATTTCCGCTTCAGTCAAATTCGGTTTCGGATCACTAATATTGATCGTCATCGTGTTGCCGGCAGTATTCGCAAATGTCAATTGCAGTACTTGTGCCATCATCTCACCTCCATTCCATTCGTTTTACCCGATTAAGCCGTTACGCTTTCTTTTTGGGTTTTTACAGATTCAATATAACTGTAATCCGTCAACCCGACGATGGCCAATGCGACTGTGTGAAGCTGCTGTGCAGTCACATTATTTGCCAAATTGCGGTACGTAGCGCTTTTAATGATTGGCTCATTGTATTCGTCTACACCCGTTTGAAAAAACACTGACAATGATGCAGATAAAAATCCGAATTCGTTCATGTTCCTCACCTCCTTGCCCTATATATGTCACGATTTATCGAAAAAAGGGACAAGGACGATGAAATATTTTACAAAACCTTATATAATAGACAATATTGAGTAAAATTGAGGTGAACATTGTGGACTTGGAAGGCTGGTTTTTATGGTTTATACTATTTTGGGTTGTAGTGTTGATTTCGCTTATGGGGATTGGCGGCTTTTTTATGTTCCGCAAATTTTTGAAGGCGCTGCCGAAACAGGACGGGAAATCCGATTTGGATTGGCAGAATATTTACTTGGATAAAACGGTCCATTTATGGGGAGACGACGAAAAAGCTTTACTTGCAGAGCTTGTCAGTCCTGTTCCAGAGCTGTTCCGCCAAGTAGCGAAAGAAAAGATAGCCGGCAAAATCGGAGAAATAGCACTTGAGGAACATGCGACGAAAATCAATCTGGATTTAATTATCCGCGGATATATTATCGCCTCGCCAAAGCGCGACCATAAATTTCTGCGCAAAAAACTGAAGGAAATGGAAATTGACACGACGAATTACGACCATTTGTTTGAGGTTTAATGGGCAAATATGTCAGTTGCTTAAACGCAGAAAAAGCTGCCCTGAAAAGTGGAAAACTTTCAGCGGCAGCCTTTTTTATGCAACAATTTGAGATTTTTCAAGCCTTTTGTACTTGATGAGCATGCCGATGCGCCACGGCAAAATCATCGAGAATGCCAGAATAAAGAACATTCCTGCAAGCTCTCCGACGTCAAAGCTTTCTGCAAATATTAATTTCAAAATAACCCGTAAAATAAGTAATCCCACTAATATAAAAGGAAACGCCTTTGATTGCTTCATGTAAATCGCGCCATCTCTTACTTCAAATTTCGATGTAAGTATTAGTACGAGCGAAAATAGCAGGCCAATTACCGCCGCTTCCACTATTTGAATCGGAGCCACACGAAATTCCTCAAAAATAAACATCAATGCCCCTGTTGACATTGCAAATGGCGGGATGAGTATTTTTTTTGTCGATACTGGCTTTTTTTGCGCACGGAGCCGTATGACCATCACGAACGAACCCATTATTACGGCCATAATCGTCGAACCAATTAATAAATAGTGAGAAGGTATACTGTCAAACATCATATTCCTCCTCTTATGTTGACTTATTTTATGATCAATTGCCTCACGATGTCATTGTATGTACCTTATTGATCTGCAGGAGTTTGACGCGTTTTGGACACCGTAAAAAGGCGGCCGGCTGGAATTCTCCCGCTATCTTCAAGTTGGGAATTTGCTGCTGAAAGAAGTCAAATTGAGTACATTGAATGCTACCTCTTTCAGCTGTTCCGGCTGAAAAGGTTTCGTAATAAAATCTTTCGCACCGCTCTCAATTGCCGCTTTGATTTTATTTTGCTGCCCCAGTGCCGTAATCATAATAATTTTTGCATCTGCATGTTTTTCAATAATTCGTTTCACAGCCTCAATACCTGTCATGACAGGCATTGTTATGTCCATCGTCACTAAGTCCGGCTGCAGCTGATCATAAAGCGCAACTGCTTCTTTGCCGTTCGAAGCTTCACCTACAACGTCAAAGCCAAATTCTTTTAGCATATTGCCAATTGCTGCACGCATAAACAGCGCATCATCTACAATTAAAACGGTCGGCATTTATCGATCACATCACTTTCCCTAGTATAGCACGGTATGAGTATGCATGGAACTATTAGAAACCTTTAAACCCGCCGAAAATTGGCAAGAAGATTGTAATGATATATGTCAATCCATCAAAGAACAATAGGATACCGACAGCGATCATAATATAACCGCCCACTTTAATGATTTTTTGGCTATGTGTGCGTATCCAGTTCATTCGCGTAATGAAGAACGACAATGTAAAGAATGGAATCGCAAACCCTAAATAATAGGCGATCATATACCAAATAGCCGAGTCTGGATTTGTCCCGCCAAGTGTAATAATGGCCATTAATATCGGCCCTGTGCATGGTGTCCAGCCAGCAGCGAACGCCAAACCAATCAGCATAGATCCGAAATATCCTGATGGGCGGTTTTTAAACTGGAATTTCCGGTCCTTCATCAAAAAGTCTATTTGCAGTAAGCCAACGATCATCAGCCCGAATGCGACAATTAAAATCGCCCCAATTTGACGCAATAAATCTTGGTATTGGAAGAAAAACTCTTTCGCTAAAGATGTCCCGAATCCGATGGCAATAAATATAAGAGAAAATCCGAGCAGGAAAAATAATGTATGTAAAATGGCGCGTTTTTGCATCATTCCACGTTCGGTTTTCAGCTCATCCAGCGTCATGCCCGTAATGTATGACAAAAACGCCGGATAAAGCGGTAAGGTGCACGGCGAGATAAAACTCAAAAAACCAGCACCGAACGCTAAGAAGATATTTAAATCTGTATTCATGCTGCATTCAATCTCCTTCACATTGATGCCTCAATCGTACCAAATTTTCCAATACATTACTCACTTTTTTAATGTGAATTTTTTTTGACGGCGATGTGAGATATATGTGAAGCAAAGAAAGCCAATAAAAACCCCGTTAAAGGACCATATCAATAATGAACAGACTTGAGAAAATGACCGACGAAAATAGGACTACCGTCAAAAATGTAATGGACTGGAATTTTAAAAACCATCGCCAGACACTTTCTTCGGGATAACTCTTTTTCCATCGAAGCGCCGCCTTAAAATTAATAAACCAGCAATGCATTGTGACGATAAATGACGGAACGGTATATAGGGCGATTAATATTAGCAATTGCTGGAACGCTGTTGTTGAGTAATTGCCGTAATTAATCATGAAGTATGGAAGCACAAACCAAAATACCGACGTAAACACTAATACGACCGCCACCAAAAAATGGAGCCACAAATATTCGCTATGGACTTGCCTGTAATATTTCAATGCTGCCTGCATGACAATCACCTACCCTTTTTTCACTTACTATTCCCAATAATATAAGTAAATGAAACAAGAATAACGACAATAATCCATCGGTTCATAAATTTCATACGTGCAAACGGAGGCGGAGGCAAATTTAGTTAAAACATTGTCGTCAATTCATATATATCCCTGTTCGAGCGCAAATTCCATTCCGGCTCGAAACGTTTAATAATCGCATTTTTCAGGCTGTTCATATCTTTTTCATGCTCCATCGGATAAATGGCGAAATGCACATCGTTCGCCGGCAGCATTTGCGTAATTTTAGCATTGACGTGGCAATGTGTCGCCGTGCCGTCACGGAAGCACCCTTTTGCATAAATATTGCCGATATGCTGGTTAAAGCGCTCTTTAAACGATCTTGCGCACACACCGCAAAACTTCATTTCATTGTTCGCGATAATAGTGTAAACGCCTTTCTGTTTTAATAAATGCTCATCCCCTTTGACGATAAACCGCGAATATGCGAGGTCTCCATAATTATTCAGAAACTGTTTATAAAAGATGTTCCCCTCATCCTTTAATTTTTTTAAAGCTTTCCCTGCCGGTAAATCCTTCATATGTACAGCATGCTTTTCCACATAGCTTTTTAAATGCTCATATTTTTTTTGCGCCGCAAGCTCATGCAATGTTTTCTTGTCAAAGCTTTCAAATAAATCCGCGATCCCCTGTTCTATTACAATTAACTCGACTTTCGTGAAGTCAATTCTTTCACCATTAATTTTAATGAACATTAATCTTCCCCCTTTAAAAATTCCCCTTTCTCATTTAATTTCGCTACAAATCGCCAAAATCCTCTAAATTTAACTGTATTAGTACAACGTTACGGATTTTAAATGGCGAGTCGTATTTTCCTGAAGTTTTTTAACCGATTTATATGATGCCCATTCGTTTTTCTTTAGGATATTTTTCGGGAATTAATCATAAATATCTTTATAAGGACGGACGGTTGAACATTGGCAGTGTAGCAATCACGATCCCATAAACGGTAAGGCTGAACAGTTTGCTAATTATACTTGTAATGCCAGCAAAGGTTGCGCTGCAAATTTTTTTTTGTGGGCTTACAAGCATCCGGTGGAATAAAATAAAAACAGACAATCAAGGAAGAGACGTTTATATGGCTGCTGTCCGGTTAGTAGTTATATATTGAATCTTTATAAAATGGGGTGGCTATTTGGATTTTCTTTCTTTTGTAACATTTGGGGTAGCTGTAGTGTATTTTATCGTCTGGTTAAAAAAGAGAAAACAGCATCGGGAAAATGACATAGGCTATAAGGTTTTTTTTACAATTGTCTTGTTCCTCCTAATAACACCTCAAATATTTCTATTATTAGGTAATTTAGTGGATTAGTGGCTCAGCAAGGCTAAAAAGGATTGAGGACAAGTCCAACAATGAATTTTTTGAAGGTTCAAGGGATCGGTCGGCTTTAGGAGCTGTTGGAGCGGAAGTTAAAGTTCATCTTAAAGGTAATCAATGGGAGGCGAAAGAAGTGCAGGTGATCCGGATTAGCTAATGATGATTGTGCAGACAGTCCATTATCCCCAGTGTAAAACGATTTTCATGTTATTAGATTTTGCAGAAAAGAAAGAGCCTTACTGCATGCATTGCGGCAAGGCTCTTTGAGTTCGTTGGTTCTGTTTGGAAAAAGGCAGCTGGAAGCCCAATCACCTTATGTGAAAATTTGATTATCCGAATCGTATACTAAATATTATTTGCCCCCATTTTATGATAAAGAGACATGATAACCCAAATAAAACCGGGAAGTGCAATTGCTCCAATGATTATTGATGCCAGCATATGCAATGCATCGCCATCGACTAATAACAATATGAAAACAGCTATGAAGAAGAGCAGGATCGGTATAGTTTTCGCAAATTTTACCAGTCCCCCTTTTTCCTCCGCTTTCCATTTATTGCTGTATATTGCGGTTACAGTCCACGCTGCCGGTACCGCAATCACCGTTAATATGACAGCTATCACCTGCAGCAAAGCTTGTAAAACATCGGTGCTAACCATTGCCCCTATCCATGCGATTACTGTTAGCAGCACAAGCGGAATTGCGACATATTTCGTAGAACGCGCAGAGTTTTCATACTTTTCAACCGATGTATCACGGTCGCTGTAAATCGGATTTGTGTCAGGGTATGCCCTGAATAAATGAATATTTCCTTCTGAAGCAATATGCGACCATCCGAAAGATGAAAAAAAGCCAAAGTATTCTTCTTCTTCATCCTCATTTAATGAACGATAATCCACACTGTAAATATACTCTGAGCGTTCCCCTTTTTTAAGCGTATAACCCATAAACTTGAAATCGCTGACATGCCACCCCTTCAAAGAAAATCGGCGTAATTTTTCCATATCCTTTTCCTCGGAAAATGCTAATCCGCCTGACATAATATACTTTGTCTGTTTCATTCTTCGCCCTCCTTCAACCCTGTTTCCGCTAATTGGATCATCCGTTTTCTTATCTTCACATCTTCTGCTATTACTGCCCTGCCCTTCTCGGTAAGCAAATATGTCTTCCGCCTTGAATCCGACCCGTCATATAAATATATCCACTCAAGCTTTAACAACTTTTTTATTATCGTGTACATTGAAGCTGGACCTATCGCAACCGCCCCATCTGTCGTTTCCTCAATCAAATTCATAATTGCGTATCCATGCCTTGGCTTCGTTAAGGCTGCCATAATATAAAACATGGAATCTGTTAATTGCTCAGCTTTCTTCAACAAAACACCACCTATATTCAATTATGATATATCATAAAGTGATACATCCTTAAAAAGAATATATCATTATATGATATATCAGTCCAGCGTTATACCGTAATCTGATATATCATTATTTGATACTTATCCATTATGCTCCGACAGCAATATATACAAGGCTTTATTGAAAGTGCTAATGGAATGTCGCTCACGATAGCCCCTCACCCGTTCTTGCAACCTGAAGATATGAAAATAAAAAAATACCTGCAATTGAAACAATTTTTTCAAAATGTCCCCGCTGCAGGCCTCAAATTACGTTATAACCTATTTAAATCTGACCATTTTATAAATCAAAGTAAACGGTCACTGGATCACCCGATAAATCCATTGTGAATCCTTTGTCTGTGTTTAATTTGACTTGGTATAAAATGTTTTGAAGCAAAATATTTTGCCGCAAAAACTGGTCGAAGCTTTTTATCCAAGAGATTGCCCCATCACTGGCAACAATGCTAATTGAAATATATTGATTAATCGGTAAATCCCACTTTTTCCTTGTATCTTATTGAAGTTTACGTTCTTCAGTGCAGGTATTTGTGAATTGGATTTTTAAACAATATAAAGTTTACAGGGCATTCTTTATGATTCTTCGCGAAAATATGGCAGGTGCGAAGACGACATCATATTGATCCTCCAGTGTGAGCTTCACCCTCCCCGCCAAAACAACACCGCGCATATTATGCTGCTCTTCCATTAATGCGCCGCCTTTTACAATTCCGTCATTTTCCCAATCAATCCATTGCCCGTAATCGGCAATCCAGGCTTGAAGTTCTTTTTTGAGTTCTGGAGGCAACGGAAAATCATTCATATCCAAATTGGCGAAGCATCGGCCGCACCATAGCGGATCTGCACTTATATCCGCTTCTACTTTTACTTGTTTAATCTTCTGACAACGACAAAGCCGCATATAATCACTCCCTTTACCTTTTATGTATAATAACTTTTTTTCGGCTTTCCGAATCGAACTATTGAACGATATTTGACGCTGAAATTCGTCATAGTCCAGCAAACCGACATCCTCTTATCGTACCGTCCATTTACAACCCGTGCAAGAGATTAGTTGGGCGCAATAATTCAGCCTAACACATTAGCCTTATAGCAAAAAGAGCATAAAAAAAAAGATGCTATTGACGGAATTAATTTTGGAGCCATTCCCTAGTTAAGTTGCAAACCAAAACACTATCACTATACTTCTTAATATCCGAGATGCTGTCAACCTGCTTATTCATAAAGTTTCATTTAATATATTTATTATTTTAGGAATTGTAATTACTTCACCCGGTATTTATGTTAATTTTATTGTAATGAATATGAAAATAAGGAAATCAGAAATTGAGGTGTCAGGAAGATGAAGTCAGCAAAAAATCAAAAGAGCAAAACGAATATCGCTTATTATGTTTTCACTGGATTGGCAATCGTGTTATTGCTTCTTAATTATTTTCTTTTTGAATAATCAGCGCTCAGCTGAAATTTCATTGGAAGTTGGTGAATCATGAAGAAGAAACTTGTAAAATTTTTAGTTTTCATGTTTATTCTGTTGTTTGCCGGTATTCTCTTTTTCCTGCTATCTGTATCATTCTACGAAAAATCTGAGGAATTAAGTAATTTTCCTCTTCCGAAGAGTGCTCAGTTAGTATATAAAACCGATAACGTTAGAGGGTATAATTGGGAAAAAGCATCATTCGAAAATGGAATTCCTGTTAGCTACAAACTCATCATCCACTTAAACAATTGGAGAAAAACAGAACAGGAAGGCAGTGTGACAACATATACGAATGGAAAATATATCATTCATTTATTATGTGATAGAGACTATATCGAAATAATTAAAGAATTATAAAAGCTCGTTCGCTGAAATCGTTAACTGCGCCTCCAGTTTCTTTTCATACGTCGTTAGATTTGCTTCTATTTCCCCTTGCTCAGTGAGCTAGGCAGCGTGTTCTTCCTTTGATTTACGCCCCGTTTTTTTGGTGGTGCAGCTTCTTTTTTCTCAGAAGGCTTTGATGCATCACGAGACTCAAAATGTGTAGCATCAAAACCAAGATGTTCATCACAAAGAAACCCTTCAATAAAGACTGTTTGAATGAGTTCATCTTGCATCGTATCCATTACATCTGGCTCACTAATCACGCGAATCATCCGTGAATAGGACGCTTCCGATGACAATTGAATCTGAAACGGGAAAACCGCAATCCAGACGAAATAGAGGATCGTTGACTAAACGTTTGACTAAATGGAATGCGTTACCCTGTAGCCCTTCCCAGAGAAAACGTGTAACGATACTATGGTGCGGCATTTTATGAAAGGGGGAAATCCCTAAAAACCAGCGATGGGTAGTATTGGATTGAATTTGTTTACAGATGAACCGAACATAAGCCTTCCAGTCCCTGAATCACCAGAATTTTAATGAGAAAAAGAGGGTCAACAGTAGGACGCCCTGTTTTTGTAGGAGAATAATAAGGTAAAAGTTTTTGGTAAATCCACTGCCAATCGATGAGTTTGTCCAGTTGAATTAACGGGTGTCCTGACTCGTACATAAATCGATAAAATTGGTGATTTTTTCCGGTTTCTTGACGCGAGTGCATAAAAAACATAAAAATCCCTCCAATTCATAAAAATGATGATTTGGAGAGAATTTATCCGAATTTCTACAAAATATCTATTGATATCTGAGTTTATCAACAGAATGAAAAGCCAATTCTCCCTCGGGATTGGCTTTTCATACTTAAAGTTATTTTAAACCCATTTGTTTTGTCCAATTTTCTAAATCAAAAGAATGAATAGTTTGTAAGGCTTCTTCTACCTCGCCAGACGTCCATAAAAGGAACCTATCACCATTGTTCTCTTGCTTTACTTTACTTATTGAATAATAGTAAGTTTTATTATCCCACTGTCTTGAAGTACTAATAATTAAATGCGGCTCATAATCGGAGACAATATATTCATGGTCTTGATATGGAACCACCTTATTTTTTGCATCATTTCCGATTTGCGTATTACCAATTGAAATATCATACCCTTCGGAATTGGAATCTAAATAAATTAATTTTAACGAGCTTAGATCCTCAACGGCGAAGTGGCCTATTTCATAGACTTTATCCGTTTCTAATGAATCAAAATTATCTGGTGCAAGAAAAACACTGATATACCCCTTATTGAAAGAATATTCATTTAGTTTGTCAGGGATAGTTAGCCAATTTAATTTAGCTGTTGCAGAAGAAACCGATGTAAATTCTAATTCATCATTAAATGCAACAATTGAATTAACAACTTCAGTTTCCGTTTCTTTAAAACTCATTCGTTTGTATTGCCCGAATTCTAAATTACGCTCTTCTTCATTTGCTAATTCTACAAGTTCTTTTGATATCTTCAATTCTTCCTCGGTTAGCTCGGAATGTTCATGGATTAATTCTAAATCGATTCCTTCTTTTTCTACAATATAATTAAATAAACCTGTTACAATTTCATGGAGTTTATTAGTATCAATAACGTCTTTCTTGTCTTTAAGCGTATGGATCAAATCCAATTCATTTTGGCCAATTGTAACTGCAGGATAGTTCTTTTTAGAAAATGACATATGGTCGCTTGTGATAGACGGATTCTCATCAATAATATTGAATTGATGATCCTTCAAATAACTGATTAAACGTTCACGTAAAGCTTGTCCATTTTCTGTATTTACTAGCATATATTCTTCAATATCTTTTATACCTATGGAGTCGATATTGATATTTGAAATATTTTTGTAACTTTGAGCAATATTTTCAATAAATGCCTCACTACCTTGCATACCTGACTCTTCACCATTAAAAGCAACAAAAATAATATCTGATTGAAAATCTTTTGATAAACTATGTTGTTTTAAATTAAAAGCGAGTTGGATTAATGATGCAACACCTGATGCATTATCAATTGCACCGTCTATACTGCTATCCCCGATTGAACCTACTGAATCAAAATGAGCAGAGATAATTAAGGCATCCCTATGATCTCCATGGCCTGTTCCGGTGATTTTCCCGACTATATTATGAGCTTCAATCACTTCATTAGTTAATTCCATATTCATTTCAATTTGTTGGATATCCTCTATATCCGTTACTAAACGTTCATAGATTTTTTCTTGTATTTGAAAGATGGGAATCCCATTTAAGTTAGTTGGCAAGTGCTTGTAAAAATCGGGTTTTGATATGAGTACGCCTTTTATATAGGGGTTATTTAATGGAAATCCGTCCGTTGTTATAAATATACAATCATCTTTTATAAGTTCTTCTTGTTGGTCACAAATAGGTAACCGACTCTGTAATGATTTTACAGATTTTTGCTCTAAAAAGTCTATTCCGTATTCCAATTTCATTTCCTTATTTTCATAATGAATCGACAACTCAACTTTTTGCTTCTCCGGATTATAGTAAGTATGAGCATAAGAATGTAAATAAGACTCATTAAAAATCGTTTCGAGTTTCGCCATAGCAAACTGCTCTTTAATATAATCCACTGCTTTTTCATTGCCTTTAGTACCGGTCAAACGGCCGTTCATGTCTTCATTTGTTAAATGATTAACTATCGTTAAATAAGGATTATTTTCAGTTTTTTCCGGTTCCGAACAACCCGATATAAACAGAATTGAGAAAATAAATAGGTATATGATTTTGTAAAGTTTCATTGCAACCTCCTGAAAATTAATATATTTATATCTATAACATATTTTACTTATATTTACATTTAATATTTTATACTCTCAATTGTAACTGTGGAGGACTATTTTTATTTGAAATATTCTTATATGAATAAAAATTTATAAACACAACATTATGGGATAGGCAATATCTTTTAACAGGGATTCATTTTCTCAGATACAATTTCAAGTATAGAAGCAAGTGGAATTATCATTTAAGTTGATGTAATTGGGGGATAGACAACCTTCTGCTTAACATTTAAAAAAATAGATCTAATGCAACCCTTATGCAACAATGGGGTGCGTTTATGAAGTAACACATGTAGAAAATAATCAAATTTTCTTAAAAACTGAACTTAAAAATGCTAAGGAGAATTCATTTTGATCAATCTTTTTTCAAAATAGATTCTTCTTATTAATCGTAAAATAAGGATTTACGAGGTGTTTCTTCCGTTAGGGGATTATGCACAAACAACGAGGAGCCGCATTCGCCATGAAACTTTTTGACGAAAGGCTGCGGTGCCATTAAATAAGCCCATTGCGAAATCTCCCTCAACAAAAAACGACCCGCCCAAAATGAACGAATCGTCTCAAACATTTAAAAATTCTCTTTATCAAACACTTCCAAATCGATGATACGCGCGCCTTGTTTTAAAATGGATTGCTCCAGCTCGTCCACTGTCGATTGCTTTGCTCCTTTTGTTAATGTGATGACAACACGGCGCAAATACGTTGTGTCATCGTCCAGCGAGAACACACAATGCAGCGGCCAAACTTTTTTCACGGCCGTCAGCACTTTAATTAAAATCCCGTCGGTGTCCGGCAATGCAATCGTGACCGCACAGCTGCCTGTACGATAGCCCCATGCCTCTTCCAGCAGCTCGAAAACTTTCGAATGCGGCATTATGCCCGAAAAGTTGCCTTTCGTATCAACAACCGCCAAATACGGTAATTGCTTAATCGAATGGAACACTTCAAAAAATGAGCTGTTCTCATGAATAAATGCATCCGGTTCTTCTGCCAACGTTTTTACCGGCGCTTTCATGTCCCCTTCTTTCAATTTATATTCGAGCACTTCCACTTTGTAAATATTCCCGACGAATTTTTCGCCTGCTTCATCCAATACAGGGATGCATCTGTAGCCATTGTCGTTTAATTGACCGAGCACGTCGGAAATCAAATCGGTTTCTTTAACATAGCTTACATCTTTCTTTTTTACATATCTTTGTTTAACTAACATTCGGTTGCCTCCTTTGATGTACTCCCTATATTTTAATATTAGTTGTCCGAATACGGAAGTTATTTTTAGAATTTTTTGTATAATGAATCAATTTAAGTAATACAGAATGCAACCGCTATTTATAAAGCTCGTAATAAATATATGCATAGGCCATATCGAGGCATTTTTCATAGCTGTGCAACCCATTTTCCTTATTGTTGACCGCCGCAAAATAAATGGCTTCCAATACACTGTCATTTTTCGGATAATGTTCGCGGATTTTATGGAAAACCTTCGCGCATAATGTATCGGTAAACTGCTCCTGCAATCGGATAATATAGCCGATCGTCGAGTTATCAATTCGCGTGCTCGCAATGATGAACTCTTTCATTTCCAGCATCATTTTGTCATTGATCAAATAAATGATATCATTCAATGCGTCTTTTCCGTTAGCCCTCACTTTGCAATCGACAAGCACAAGCGTATAGCCGTCATTTGCAATATCGCTTAACAGGCACTCTCCGTCAAGCTTGAACCGGGGCAATGGGGCGGTAAAATATTCATCCCCTTCATGTTCTTTATCGTTGAAAGTTTTAATGTATTTTTCAATATATCGCTTATCCGTTTCCAATCTGCGTTGAAAACGGGCTTGATATTGCTCCATTTTGCGCGAGAGGCTTTCCTCGTTCAGCATTTTGTATGATTTTGTAATTAAGTTATAGCATACTTGCACCAAGTCTTTATTAAAATTCATTTCCATGCAAATAACGAGCACTTCATGCAAAATTTCAATCGCCAATTCATATTCGCCTTTTTGGAAATGGATTTTCCCGCGCAATACACGCACTTGCAGATCGACACGGGAATCCTTTTTGAATTCGTAATCGGTAAAATATTTACTAAATATATTTTCCGCATACTGCACTTTGTCCAGCTTGAGCGAGATTTCGATATGCGCTATAAAACGGACGATAAGATATTGTTCATCGTTCGCTGTGCCAAGCTTCAGAAAAATGGCCGGAATTTTGCTAATATCCCAAAACACATCATCCGGCAGTTTGTCGATTTGCGATGCGTTGTAATTATTCATCGCGAGTGACAGCAATGAATAATTTTCATATTGAAGTGCATAGTTGCTCGCGATTCGGTAATACTTTTTCGCCTGCTCGAGATTGATGTTAAAATAATGGCAATGACCGATAACTAAATAGAGGACGGCCAGGCATTCTTTTAAATTTTGTTTAAAATACCATTCTTGTTCAACCAGAAATTGCAGCACTTTCATATTACTGTTTGATAAAATAAATGGTTCACTATCAAAACGGATAAAATCATTGATCGTTTCTATATTGCCTTCATGCACACAGCATCCGAACATCCTTTTAAATGCTTCATATTGCGCTTCAAGCGATATGAAGCTTTGTGAACGATAATGCTCGAGCTGATGAATTGTCTTTAGATGCTCCCCCATAGAGATGTATACCTCCTACTCTATTTTGCAAAACGGCTTAAAAAGCTCTCTTTCTATAATTGTGATTTCATCGATAAGGCGAACGACTTTCAATTTCCGTTGATCGAATAGTTTGTCATTTTGCCAGATATATTGGCGCAAACTTTTTAAAATGGCCGTCTCGATTTGGACAAGTTTTTTCGGATAATGCTCATAGGCAGAAAAGCGGTCATTGAACAATTGCTTTGAGCTGCTTTCAAATTTCATGTATAAACTATACTGCTCCTTCGGCAATGTCCGGAGCGCTTCGAGCAAGCTGTCCAAAAACAGGTTGACCGTCAGGACGGATGCCATCAATGCATTTGTATACGAGCCTATCGTGGATTTTTTCAATCGTTTAAATTTCTGGCTGATGATGACTTCATTCAGCATAAAATTGCGCAATAAGAAGATTAATGCATGCTCGGAATTGATGACGGGCACTTCCTCAAAATAAAAGTAAGCCCAAATATCGCTCACACTTAAATTGGCGAATGATAATCCATGAAAATCATGGCGAATTAAATGGAAAAAGTAATCATAATGCTCTAGCTTGGAAAACTGGTGCTGCTGCTGCTCTGTTAAAAGAAATAATGAATTGGATGAGTCAAAATATTTCATAATGATACCTCTTCAATAACATTTTCTTCTATTATAGTATTTATTTGATATAATTTCCTCGTTTTTTTATAGAAAAACACATTTTGCAAAAAATAACGTAAAATATTGTCTTTTATAATGTGGAGGCCGTGGGAAAAATTGCTTTTTCATATCTACTAAACAACAAAACGCTAAAGCATATAAAGATTTCCCCCTTCTGTAAATAGTTTAAAGAACCTTCTAATTTGTCTCATCATCAAGTTATGCCGATTTTTTTGCGGACCGCATAGCTGCATTAAAGGCACACCGTAAACGACCCGCCTTTTTCACCCATGCCTTAACAAAATAAAAGGACATGCCTGAAAGTAATGAAACTTTAAGGCATGTCCCTCTCTATTAATACGCTAAACCGAATAGCGCTTTAATATGTGTCATATAACGAATGTTTGATGCTTCTTTCATTAATGTTGCCGGTAGACCAACAAGCTGCGTATTGTTTGCGCCGATTGTTGCGATTCCGTCTTTGCGCCCTAAAGAGCCTAAAGTGCCTGAGTTTGTGAATTTGAATTCTTTTAAATCAGAGCCTTTAATTTGTGCGAAGATGTTATAGCCTGCAACTTCTCCCTGCTGCCATGCAACTTGTGCAGTCGGTGCATATGTCGGGCGGTCACCTGGGTTTGGAATATGCGCAGATGCATCGCCAATTACAAATACGTCCGGATGAGATGTTGATTGCAGGAAGTCATTGATTGTTGCTTTGCCGCGGTCTGCCGCTAAACCAGATTCCGCAACTAATGGAAGTGGTGCTACCCCGCCTGTCCATACGAGCGTGTTTGCAACGATCGGTTCACGGTCTTTTAATTGGATGACATTGCCTTCAACACCAGTTACAGGAGTTGAAGTAATAAATTCAACGCCGCGTTTTGTCAATGATTGTGTTGCACGCTCGATTAAGTTATCAGGGAATACCGGTAAAATTTTCGGACCTGCTTCCACTAATTTAATTTTTAAGTCTTCGAATTTAACGCCGTATTTTTCCGCCACTTTCGGGAAGTGGTCCACGATTTCCCCAACAAGCTCAACACCTGTCAAACCGCCGCCGCCGATTACGATTGTCGCATCAGCCTCGTCTTTTGTTGCCGCATATGCTTTAATGCGGGCTTCAATGTGCTCGCGGATATGGTTTGCTTCGTCAACCGATTTCAGCACCATTGAGTTTTCCTCCAATCCTGGAATACCGAAGAATCCAGTTTGGCTGCCTAAAGCGACTACTAATGTATCATATTGTAAAGTTTTGCCGTTTGAAAGCTCCACTTTTTTGTTTTCCACGTTGAAGCTGTTCACTTTTGCGATTTCCAGGTTAATCTCCTGACCTTTGAAAATTTTCTCAAGCGGTAAAGAAACAGCACCCTCTGCAATAGTTCCGCCAGCTAAACGGTGCAATTCTGTAATGATTTGGTGTGTCGGGAATTGGTTTACGACTGTAATGCTCGCTTCTTCAGTAGTTAAAAATTTACGAGCTGTTTGAGCAGCAAGCACTCCAGCAAAACCAGCACCTAAAATAACGATTTCTTTAGTTACCATGTATAACATCCTCCAATAAAATTAGATTGTGCAAATTATTCAGTGGAATTGAAAGTCTCGGTTTCGATGACATCCACATAAGAAAAACAGTATTTCGCTCTTTGTTTGGCGAAGTATGTTTTCCTATTTTTCTTTACGCTCAGCTGCTACTTGCAAAAAGGCATTGGCAAAACGTAATGCGCCTTGTACTTGAGGGTCTTTCAGCATTTTCAATAAGCCAAACACACCTACTGTTTCATTGCTTACTTCAGCACGGTCCTTCGCTTCCATTGCAGTTTGGGCAATCGATTTAGCTGTGCCTACTACCGGGCTCGCCATTTCTGTAACTGCTGCTACTGTATCATTTTTCAGCGTTTCGTCTGTTGCAATATTTGTCGCGAACTCATACGCTTTTGTTAATAAAGTCGTCATTTCAGCCAATTTTGGCAGGTTGTCAACAAGCGTTGTTAATGAAGCTTGTACCTCTGGCTTTAATAGTTGGTCTAATACGTCTAATTGTTCTTGTGTAACAGACACTTTTTCTACCTGTTGATTATTCATTTCTGACATAATAACTCTCCTTTGCCAACACTTAATATTTTTTCAAATGAAAAGTTCATACCCATTTGTAAAAACTTTCACATACCATTCATTAAGCAACGATAGCACAAAGAAAGCGTTGTTACAATTAGAAAAACGAAATAAAAGCAGCAAAACTTAATTTATTAAATATTCAGTAATCTTGCTTTTTTCAAATGTTTTTCCATTCGTAAATTTTAGAGTGGAGCGAATTGGAATTTTGCGCAATCGTGCTAACAATTTTATTTTAAACAGTTGATGAAACTTTTCAATGTAATTAATAAGAAGAAACTCTATAATCCAATCTGTATTTCTGCAAGGATTTCTTTTTTAGATTATTCCTTTATAAATGCATAAAAACGCTGTTTTAACCTTTGCACATGCAGGCTTGCGGAATTTTTAAGAGCCGCTTGCGTTAACATTATGGCGGTATACAAGTTTTAGATGATCGCCCTTTACAAACGCTAATGCGCACTCCAGAGCTGCAAGCAGCCGCCTATATTAAGAAGCGTTCAAATCTTTGGAGGGCTCCGTTCAATAGTTTTTCTTAAAAACAAGCAAATTTATACTCCAAGCAGAAACTTTAATTTTCAAAAAAACACCTTGCAGCATACACTGCAAGGCATCTCGGTCTAGATTGCTTGGCGCTTTCTTGCTTCGATAAGCTTTGAGAGCGAGAAGATGAGCACGGCAAGCCATATACAGCCGAATGTTACGAATTCGGTCGTTGTAAACGGCTCTTTATAAACAAAAATCCCGATTAGTAAGCTCATTGTCGGTGATAAAAACTGGATAAAGCCCATTAAATATAGCGGGATCTTTTGGGCGCCTTTCGCAAATAGCACGAGCGGAAAAGCGGTTACGATCCCGCTGCCGATCAAGAATAAATTCGTTTTCCAATCGACTTGCATAAAAGCGATATCCGATGTTTGCATTAAATAAGCATAGCCGATCAGCGCAATCGGTAAAATAAAAAGCGTCTCGATGGCTAATCCGCGTGTGGCATCAAGCGGGATTTTCTTTTTGATCACCCCGTAAAATGCAAACGATAAAGCAAGCGTCAATGATACCCATGGGATCGTTCCGCCTAAAATCGCCTGATAGCCAACACCGATCGCCGCAATGATGACCGCGATGGCTGTAGCCTGGGAGATTTTCTCTTTAAAAAAGATAAGGCCAAACAATACCGAAATAAGAGGATTAATATAATAGCCTAAACTCGCCTGCAGCAGATGATCATTGTTTACCGCCCATATGTAGATTCCCCAATTGAGCGAAATAATGAATGATGCGATAAAAAGCAGCCAAAACTGCTTTTGATTTGCCCATAATTTTTTAATATCCGCGGTCATTTCCTTATGCTGCCTAATGATCAAAATAAAAAGCAATGTGAAGGCGAATGACCAAATGACGCGCCCCATTAAAATTTCCACACTGCCGACATGCTGTACTTGCTTCCAATAAAGCGGGATCAATCCCCACATTAAATAGGCGCCTGCAGCAAACAGGACGCCCTTTTGTTGTTCTGACATTGTTGCACCTTCTATTGTTATCGATATTTCCTTAATTATAGTAGTCGAAATTTGAGAAGTAAATGTCGAATTGAAAGATTATGTTACAGCCGGGCTTTCCAGTCATAGAAAACAGACTCTATCATTATTCTACAATTCCATTTTGCAGCAAGAACATCTTTTCATATAAACCTTTTTGCGCGATCAGCTCCTGGTGGGTGCCGCGCTCGATGATTTCCCCCTTATGCAGCACTAAAATCTGCTCTGCATCCTGGATCGTCGAAAGTCTGTGCGCAATCGCGATTGTAGTGCGGCCTTTCCGCATTTTCTCCAAAGACTGCTGAATGCCGACTTCTGTCTCTGTATCAATCGCTGCGGTCGCTTCATCCAACACTAAAATTTTCGGATTTGTCGCTATCGTGCGTGCAAATGCGATCAATTGGCGCTGCCCGCTCGAGAATGTCGAGCCACGCTCCGTCACGCGGCTTTCATAGCCATCCGGCAGCGATTCAATGAAGTCGTTTGCCTGTACAAATTCGGCTGCTTCCTTCACCTTTTGCAAGCTTAGCTTTTCACTGTACAATCGAATATTCGAATCAATCGTACCGTAAAATAAAAACGGATCTTGCAAAACGAGGCCCATTTTCTCGCGTAGCTCCTGCTGCCTGAAATCTTTGATCGATTGCCCATCGACTAAAATATCCCCGCGCTCAAACTCATAAAAACGCATCAATAAATTGATGATCGAGCTTTTCCCGCTGCCTGTATGCCCTACAAGCGCCACTGTTTCACCAGGATTCACCGTAAACGATATATTTTTTAATACATCTTGCTTCCCGTCATAGCTGAACGAAACATCTTTGAACTCAATACGGCCTTCCTTTACAGTGACAGGCTTGTTTTGCTGTGCCGGCTCAAGCTCCTCATTGTCCATTAAAGCAAACACGCGGGAAGCTGCCACAATCGCTTGCTGGAACAGTGCCAGACGCTCCATCACTTGATTGATCGGATCAAAGAAGCGGTTCATATATGTAATGAACGCATACACAACCCCGACTTCCACCGCTGTTTCAAACGATGTCCACCCGAAATAGAACAGTAAAATGACAATCGCCGTAAAGTACACTAAATCAATGATCGGGCGCAGGAGCAGACTGTTCATCTTCGTATTGGCCATCATTGATTGGAAGTGCTCTTCATTCACTTTGTCGAACTCGTCATTGAAGCGCTGTTCTTGGCGGAATGCCTGCACTATGCTCATCCCCGACAATGTTTCGGATAGCTTTGCATTCAGTTCACTCAGCTTTTCGCGCATGCGCATATACACGACAGAACTCATTTTGCGGTAAAGCCAAATAATATAAATAATGACCGGCAGCAAAAGCAGCATAAATAATGCGAGCTTTGCATTCAGGAAAAACATCGCGATATACACGCCGACAATTAAAAAGGCGGCCTGGACAAAACTGATCAATACCGAGACGAACATATCCTTGATCGCTTCCGTGTCATTCGTCGCTCTCGAAACGATCGACCCTGCCGGCACCTGATCAAAATAGCGCATGCCAAGCCTGTGGATTTTCGAGAACACATCAATCCGAAGCTGCTGAATAACTTTCAAAGCGAGCTCCTGGAATTTAATGTTTTGATAATACGTAATGACGACATTCAATATTTGGATTGCAAAATAGCCGGTCGCCAAAATCAATATAGGCTGCAAATTGAAATTGCCGATCATTAAATGGTCGTCGATGTACACTTTAATTAAATAAGGTCCGATAATATCCCCGATTACAGTTAATACAAGCAGAAAAAGCGCGACAGCCAACAGCTTTTTATGCGGCTTTAAATATGCGAAAAGCCGCTTAAGGACGATCCGCTGTTCTTTGCTTGAAATTGTATCATTGGCCATGTCCATCGCCCCCTTGCTCAACTAGTTGCTCCAGCTGCTGTAACTGGTACATTTCATAGTAGCTTCCCTGCAATGCCATCAGCTGTTCATGTGTCCCCTTTTCGATGATCGAGCCTTCTTCCACGACGATAATGACATGCGCCTGTTGTATCGCGCTTAATCGGTGTGACGTAATGATCGTCGTCGAATCTTTGCGTTCTTCCTTCAATGCATGCAAAATCGCTTCCTCTGTCCGCGCATCCACAGCCGATAGCGAATCATCCAAAATAAGCAGCTCAGGCTTCATCAGCAGCGCCCTCGCAATGGAAATTCGCTGCTTCTGCCCGCCGGAAAGCGATACGCCCCGTTCACCAACAAGCGTTTTATAGCCATCTGTAAAGCTCATAATATCGTCATCAATGTTGGCAAGCTTTGCGGCTGCCCGCACTTCCTCTATGCCTGCACTTGGATTGGCAAATGCGATATTCGAAAATAGTGTGGCCGAAAACAAAAAGTGGTCCTGTGGCACATAGCCGATTGCTTCACGCAAACAGCCCTTTTTATAGTCGTTAATATTGTATTCGCCAAATCGGATAGTACCTTCATAGCCTTCGAATTCGCGAAGCAACAGCTTTAATATCGCCGTTTTTCCTGCACCCGTTTTCCCGACAATGCCCAATGTTTCGCCTTGTTTCAATTCAAAATGGACATCGCGCAATGTAGGGTCTGCATCCCCGGGGAATGTAAAGGATCTGATGCCAAATACAATATCCCCTGAAGGACTTTTCGCAATCGCATCATGCTTATCGTCAATTTCGATCGGTGTATTCAAAATCCTTTCAATACGGTCATATGAAACACTGCCGCGCTCCACAATATTAAACAGCATCCCAATCGCAAGCATCGGCCAAACGAGAATGCTCAAATATGTCGTGAACGTCACTAAATCCCCGACCGTTATTGCACCGTCCATAATGAATTTCGTCCCAAACCCTAAACTTAGCATGAAGCTCAGGCCAACGACAAAGCTGATCGTCGGGTCAAATAATGAATCCACTTTCGCAACACGCATATTTTTTTCCACGACTTCATCAGAAAGTTTTGTAAAATCAGCGACATCCTCGCCCTGCTGGCCAAATGTTTTCAATACTTTCATACCGCTGATGCTTTCCTGTGTTTTATCGTTCAAATCCGAAAACGCGGCTTGGGCATGGCGGAAACGCTCGTGCAGCAATTTACCGTAATAGCTCGTCGACAAAGCGACTAGCGGCATCGGAATGAGCGCAATCAATGTCAGTCGCCAATCAATCGTGACCGCCATCGCCAAAATGACGAACCCCCCTGTCGTAACCGAGTCGAACAATGTTAAAACCCCGCCGCCTGCTGTTTGTTGGACCGCGCTAATATCATTTGTCGCATGTGCCATTAAATCGCCGACACGATGCTTTTGATAAAATGACGGGGACATTTGCGTAAAATGACGATGCAATTTTTCGCGCATTATACGGGCCAAATAGTTGGACGAGCCAAAAATCATTTGTCGCCAATAATACCGCAGTACATACATCGACAGCGCCACGGCGACAATGATTGCCAACCATTTAAACAGCCCGGCCTTCGTCAATGTTTGGTCACCGATCTCATCAATCGTATAGCCGATGATTTTCGGTGGCACAAGCTGTAAAATGGCGACAAGTATGAGCATCAGCAGTCCGACACTGTACTGAAATTTCCGCTCTTTAAAAAACCAGCTTAATTTAAGAAACACCTTCATTTTTTCACCCTCTTTTTTACTCAAGTTCCACCATTTTAACAAAAATTTTAATTTTCCGATATATTAAACAGCTATTTTTTTCGGAATCCGAATTATTTTTAACGCATAGAATTCCCAATACTCGGAAATGATGCCTCTGCTCTATAAAAACATTGGTTTTCGGCAGTCTTTATGCTATACAATCCAATATTTCAATATCTTTTCGTCCATACTAAAAGCAGCGCTCCATGCACAGCGGATTTTAATGCACCTATATCTACGTTTCTTTCGCTGCATTCGGGCACAGGTAAATATGATGAAGGAAGGAATTAATTCTGATGATGAAACAATTATTGTTATCGCTAGTTGCTATATTTTTATTGTTTATGCCTCACGCTAACGCACATACGTACTTGGACTCAACAACCCCCGCAGACGGCACAACGGTGACAGAGAAATTGCAAACGATCATTTTAAACTATTCAGGCAAAATTGAAGAAGGCAGCATATTCAAAGTGCTTGCAAGTGACCGTTCAGAAATGGCAATGGAGTCGATTGCATTAAATAACGGTGTATTGACAGGGACATTAGCTTCTCCTCTTCCTGATGATACTTATACGGTTGAATGGAATAGCATCAGTGAAGACGGACACCCGTTATCAGGGTCTTTTTCATTTACAGTCAATGCGCCTGATGCTTCCGCAACGGCTGACGGCAAGGATACAGCAGCCGATACGACAGAAAAAATAGGGTCTGATGTATCGAATCTTGTGGATACATTAAAAGATGAAACCGATTCCGAGGATGATAATTCTATATGGACTTTAATTATCGTCATAGCCATTATTGTTCTTGTTCTGACAGTACTCACGATATACAGCTATAACAGATGGCTAGTAAAGCGAAAAGGAAAATAATTGATTATCCTCGCAAAATAAAATACACGGTTGGGACAAAAAGCGGATAGTTTAATGCGAAGGGGCAGGCGAGAAATAGAGGATGATTCCTCGATACGGGGTGACGAGGGTCCGCTGCTACCTGCTGAAAGTTCAGGCTAGGCGCCCATTTCATTATGTATATGCGATTGTGTAAAAGGGAAAAGGGAAAGTCATATCCATTCCTGAATAGTGGATTGTGCAACTAAATACAGGGCGGGGTATTATAGGGAAATCCGAGCATTATATTTTGCCGGATTAGGATCAAAAATATGAGTGAAGATTATCTTGAGCCAATTGAGGATTATATCATACCAAGTGGGGAATAAGAAAACGCGATTGACGATAATCCTGGGCATAGCAGGGATTATCTGCCTTGGATTGAGGATTATATTTCTCCTGCCAGCCGACTGAACACTTTTTGCCCTCGACCGCCCATTTTGATGAATAGACGGAGAAATTCCGTTTAATTGGAAATTGATTTAAAAAACTGCTGAAATAGACGGAAAAATTCCGCTTATTGAATCGGAAAACGGGAAAAAGGCGGATTTTGGTTGGCTTAGCCGGAAAAAATCCCTTTATTTCCCCTAAATCAAATGCCATTTAGCTATTAGCCGGAAAATATCCGCTTATTCGGTTCATTACAATCGTATGGGGTTGATTTGACATGAAGTTTCATCATCCTCAACTTTCGGTTTAGAGCCGATAACTTTCTATCCCTTCTTACTTAATGATTGACCGGGATTCAGAAAAGTGTCTCCGTAACGGAAATCCATTTTGACTAAAGCAGAGAAACATCAATTTCCCCGATGCAGGAACAATTGATGTTTTTCGTTTTATCCATATGACACAAGATCTTAGCGCAGTCTTTCCAACTCCTGATAATCTTTCATATAAGGGCCGTCTTCCGCCACTGCCGAATGATACAGTGCTTTCACCGCAAAGTTTTTCTCAAGGCCCATTTCCGATTTCAGTTTTTTCAGTTCATCATGCAGTTCGCGATGCTCATTAATAAGCTTAAGCATCGTTGTTTTATTGTATTTCATATAATATCACTCCGATTAGTTCATCAATTATTTCAATCCGCTCGCGGTATTTTCACGGAGCGAGACATATCTGTGCGGATTCTCTCTTTTCAGTGGGAAAACCGTCCTGCTCCGCTCCACCGACAATTGGCTAGCCCGTCTTCCTTTCCCCCTATAAGGATGGAGACAGCTGCTTAAATACATTGAATAATGACTACTTTTAAATAATTGAATTCCGGGAAGTTATGCGGCACCGTGAAATCTTCCGGCAGCTGGTGCTCTTCTAAAATCTTATAGCGTGCGCCGAAATCTTTAAACGCTTTGTCGATAAACGTCTTGAACTTTTTCATATTGAAGCTTGCATTGTTCGTCGATGCGATAATAATACCCCCATCGTTCGTAATTGCCAGCGCATCCTTCAATAGTTTCGGATAATCTTTCGCTGTGCTGAACGACATTTTTTTCGTTCGCGCAAAGCTTGGCGGGTCAAGCACGACAACATCAAATTTCAGGCCTTTCCTCGCTGCATAGCTAAAGTAATCGAACACATTCATCACTTTAATATCCTGTGATTCATAGTCAATCCCATTCACGCTGAATTGCTCGATTGTTTTCGGCAAGCTGCGTTTTGCCAAATCGACGCTTGTCGTGCCCGAAGCCCCGCCTAAAGCAGCTGCTACAGAAAACGCACCCGTGTATGAAAATGTATTCAATACAGTTTTATCTGTTGAATAGCGGTCACGTAATGCTTTACGTACATTGCGCTGATCAAGGAAAATGCCCGTCATCGCCCCATCATTCAAATCAACCGCAAAATTCATGCCGTTTTCCTGGACAATTAACGGGAAGTCGCCTTTTTCGCCCGATACATAGTCATCCTGATCGATATATTGGCCATTCGTATTGAATCGCAGTTTTTCATAAACACCGCGCGTATTGACCGCTTGCTCCAATGCCGCATAAATATCTTCGCGGAATGAATATATCCCTTCGCTATACAAGCTCACCATATAAAAGCCATTGAAAAAGTCGATCGTCAAACCGCCAATACCGTCACCTTCACCATTAAACATACGGAAGGCACTTGTATCGTCCGACGCAAAAAAGTCTGCGCGCTTTTCAGCAGCTTCCCTGATTTTTTTCGTGAAGAACTTCACATCAATCTGCTCTTTTTCTTTACGAGTCAGCACCCAGCCAATGCCTTTATTTTGAATACCGTAATAGCCTGTTGCGATATAGCCCCCGCTTTTATCGACAAGATGAAGCAGGCTGCCCTCCTCAATCGCCACTTCAGGCATGACAACCGCCTCTTTTAAAATGAGCGGATAGCCATTCGTCAAATCTTTGATCGCTTTACCATCTACTTGCAATTCTACTATTTTTCTCATCATGTCATCCTTTTTATTTAGCGTTCCATTAAAAAGAGACTTGCCGTAAAAGACAAGCCTCTCGTATATTTCTAGTGTACTACGATTAGGCGTGAATAGCTACTCGCACCTTAAGCAATTACAGCGAAAGTGAACGAATCATAGAACTCTGTTTCGAAAGCTCCAATTATGACCTGCAGCTTTTAAATTTACGACACACTTTCAAATTGACTGTTATACAGTTCCGCATAAAACCCGCCACGCGCAAGCAGCGTTTCATGGTCCCCTGTTTCTAAAATCGAGCCGTCTTTCATCACAATTATCATATCCGCATTACGTATTGTCGACAGGCGGTGCGCTATGACGAACGATGTTTTGCCAACGGAAAGCTGATCCATCGCTGCTTGAATTTGCACTTCAGTACGTGTATCCACTGAACTTGTTGCTTCATCCAAAATAAGTAATGGGGCATTTTCAATCATGGCACGCGCAATCGTAATTAATTGCTTTTGTCCAATCGATAAATTGACCTTATCATTTAATAGCGTATCATAGCCATCAGGCAGCGCTAGAATGGTTTGATGCATTCCGACAGCCTTTGTTGCCGCCACTACTTGTTCCTCCGTTACATTTTCTGTTGAATAAATAATATTATCGCGAATCGTTCCTTCAAATAACCACGTATCTTGAAGGACCATACAAAACTGGTCATGCACCTGTTCACGCGTTAGCTCTTTAATCGATCGTCCATCAATTTTAATATCACCGGAATTCATTTCATAGAAGCGCATTAATAAATTGACAATCGTTGTTTTCCCGGCACCTGTTGGACCGACAATCGCAACCTTTTGCCCCGCCTTCACATCGAGCGTGAAGTCTTTAATAATTTCCTGATTGTCCATATAGCCGAATGATACATGTTCAAACGATACATCGCCCTTCACTTCACCCATTACTGCTTTCTTCGCCTGCTCATTTTCGAGTTCGGGCTCTTCGATAAATGTGAAGACACGTTCCGCAGCCGCTGCTGTTGACTGTAAATTCGTTGCCGCTTGTGCAATCTGCGCTAAAGGCTGTGTAAACAACCGGATATAAACCATAAATGCGACAATGACCCCCATTGTAATCACATCATTCACTACAAGAAGTGCGCCGACAATGCAAACCGCCACATAGCCGAAGTTGCCGATAAATTGCATGAGCGGCATCATCATCCCTGACATAAATTGTGCACGCCAAGCGTTATCATACAGCTTGTCATTAATTGAATGGAACGTTGAAATCGCCCGTTCTTCCCCGTTATACACTTTGACAATTTGATGCCCTGTATACATTTCTTCAATATGGCCGTTTATTTCTGCGAGCTGTGCCTGCTGATTATCAAAGTATTTTTGCGAACGCTTCATAATAACAGACATTACCGCAAATCCGATCAGGGTAGATAAAATTGCGGTAAGCGCCATAATCCAGTTCGTGTAAAACATCATAATGAGCACACCAATAAACGTGGCCGATGCCGTTACAAGCTGCCCTAAACTATTGTTTAACGTTTGCCCAATTGTGTCAACGTCATTCGTTACACGGCTTAACGTATCCCCGACAGTCGTTTTATCAAAATAATTCAGCGGTAAACGATTGATTTTTTCCGACAAATCACCGCGCATTTTTTTCGTAATACGCTGTGTAATCGTGGCCATCGTATAGCCCTGCACATAGCTGAAAATGAAGCTCAAGCCATAGAGCACAACTAAAATATATCCGATTTTTTGGATTGTCTGCATATCCATCGCGCCTATTAAGCCGCGCTGAATTTCATCCGTCATATCGCTTAGTAAATCAGGGCTAAATACAGTGAAAGCCGTACTAATAAAGGCTAAAACAAGTGCAAAAACGATAAATGGCATATATGCTTTACAATAACGCACAAGCTTCGCAATCGTTTTTTTAAAATGGTTTGCCTTTTCCCCTTTCCTGTCAGCACCATGCGGAGAACCAAAACCAGGACCACCACGACGTTTTTCATTATTGGCCATCGTTTAATTCCTCCTTTGAAAGCTGTGAATACGCAATTTCCTGATAGGTTGCACAATTTGCCATTAATTCCTCATGTGTCCCTTTTCCGACGATGCGTCCATGCTCAAGAACAATGATCTGATTCGCCTCTTTAATCGTGCCAATTCGCTGTGCCACAATAAATGTAATGGCTTCTTTTGTCTGCTGCTTCAATGCGCTGCGCAGCTTCCGGTCGGTTTGGTAGTCCAGTGCAGAGAATGAATCATCAAACAAATAGATGTCAGGCTGATGATAAACAGCACGGGCAATCGATAGCCGCTGTTTTTGCCCGCCAGATACATTTTTACCGCCCTGCGCGATTTCAGCTTCGTAAGCGCCATCCAGCTTTTCTACAAAATCCTGTCCTTGTGCAGTCGCAACCGCTTCTTTTATGCGTGTAAGCTCTGCCTGTTCATCACTGTAGGAAACATTCGATGCTACCGTACCACTAAATAAAACAGCCGCTTGCGAAACATAGCCGATTTTTTCATGCAGCTTGTTTTGCGCGTAATTTTTCACATTGACTCCATCGACAAGCACCTCGCCAGAAGTCACATCATACAACCGGGGAATTAAATTGAGAATAGTTGATTTTCCGCTGCCGGTCGCACCGATAAAGGCAACGGTTTCCCCTTTTTTTGCACTAAAGCTAATGTCCTCCAGTACCGCTTCTTCCGCACCTGGATATTGAAAGCTAACATTATTAAATACAACGGTCCCATCAAATTGCGGATTGCCGTTCGTAACAGTCCCATCATCAATCGTATTTTTCATTTTCAATACTTCTAAAATACGCTTTGCTGAAACAGCAGCACGAGGAAGCATAATAAAAATCATACTTACCATCATAAAGGCCATAACAACTTGCATCGCATACGACGTAAACACGACCATGTTCGAAAACAGAGGTAATTTGTCGATTGCCTGTGCCTCATTAATCAAAAATGCCCCTATCCAATAAATCGATAAGCTCAGCCCTGACATAATGAGTCCCATCGTCGGGAAAATTAAGGCCATTAAACGCATCGCATAAAGATTTGTTGATGTTAACTCCGTATTGGCCACATCAAATTTTTGCTGCTGGTAGTTTTCTGCATTATAAGCACGCACAACGCGAATGCCTGTCAAATTTTCACGCGTAACCCGATTCAAGTTATCGGTTAACGTTTGAATAATACGGAATTTTGGAATGGCAAATATGACAACAATTGTAATTAATACGATCAGAACGAGTACAGCTACCCCGGTTGCCGCAGTCCACTCTAAATTTTTATTCGCTATTTTTGTAATCGCCCAAATGGCCAGTATCGGTGCTTTAATGACAACTTGCAACCCCATTGCCACAAGCATCTGCACCTGTGTAATATCATTTGTTGAGCGGGTAATCAGGCTCGATGTTGAAAAATGATTCATTTCCGTCATCGAAAACGATAATGTTTTCTCAAATACTTGCCCGCGCAGCCTTCTTGCTAGGCCGGCTGCCACCTGTGCCGCGAAATACCCGACGATAATCGCTGCAAACATACTGCCGATTGCACATAACATCATAAAGCTGCCAGGGATAAGCAAATCCCCTATTGTCGTACCTTCTGTTAAAATAAGTGTCGTAATTTCCGCCATATAGTCCGGCAATTTTAAATCAAGCCATACTTGTACGACAATGAATGCAATACTAATGGCGATGAGCATCCATTCCTTTTTCTGAAAATACGAAAAGATTTTGAGCATGATGTTTCCCTTCTCTCCTGACATTTCTTTCTTTAGTAACCGCCACTTAAAACTTTTTTCATTTTTCAAATTTTGTTCTAAAGTAAATTTATATTATCGTTTAACAGGGATTCCGACAATGAATTACTCTAGCAAAACGTCAACTATTATTCTATATGTCCACAAAAAATGAGCGCCGGCAATTTATAGCAAGCCCCCATTTTACGCAGGATGATTACCCGTGAAAAGCCCTTGCCTCTACACATCGAGACAAGAGCTTAAAACAATGCCATTCTACTGAAACAGAACAACTAACAGATAACCAAGAACGGATAAGCAAACGGATCCGACAAGTCCTGCTCCAAACGCCTTTCCTCCTAATTTTTTGAACGCTTTTATTTCAACATTCAATCCTAGACCAGCCATCGCCATGGCAATTAAAATATAGGCAATATTAACAATAGCCTGTGCAGCAGACTGCGGTACAATGCCAAGTGAATTAAAGGCGCTCACTACTAAAAATCCGACAATAAACCACGGTATGGCCGATAAGGAAAATGCCTCTTTCTCTTGCCCCTTTTCACTTCTTCTATACCAAATGCCAATCAAAATCGCGACAGGTACCAATAAAGCGACACGTGTCAACTTTACAATGATTGCGATATCGACAGCTTCATCGCCACCAGCTGCAGCTGCTGCAATGGCATGGGCAATTTCATGCAATGTCCCGCCGGCGAAAATCCCGTATTCTGCAGGTGTTAAACCAAGTAATTTATACAACAATGTATAGCCAAGGGTAAATAACGTTCCGAGTAATGCCACAATCGCGACACTGACTGCTGTTTCTTTTTCATCTGCTTTAATTTGCGGGGCAATCGCCACAACTGCAGCCGCACCGCAAATTGCTGTTCCGCACGCGGTTAAAATCCCGAGTTTTTTCTCTACATGGAAAAGCTTTGATAGTCCGTATACGACAAACAATGCAAAAACTAAATTAATAAAAGCGATAAGAAATACACTTGCACCCGCCTGATAAATATCCACTAAATTTAAACGCATCCCGAGTAAAATAATTCCCAGACGCAATAATTTTTTACTTGAAAACGAAATACCCGTCTGCCACGGTTCCGGAACATCAACTGTTGCTTTCCAGATCATCCCGAGTAATATGGCAATAACAAGCTGTCCCATAATCGAGAAAAAAGGCAGGACTGAAATGTATTTCGCGACGATTGCGATGCCAAGTGTCAATAATAAACCTTTCACAAAAGAGGAAGAAAAATGCTTTCCCGTGTCCATCTAGTTCACTTCTTTCATTCTTTTTAACTTATACTCTATACATAGTACAATCATTAGTAAATGAAATATAAATAATCGCCATTATGAGATATTAATAGACAAGACATGTATCTTGGAAAAAGCTTAATGAAAAACAGATAGTGTGCAACAAAATGCACATCTATCTGTTTACAATTTATACTTGATTATGCATACCATATACAAAACAATCGGGCATATTCCGCGTTTCATGAAATGCAGAATACACCCTCTTTTTATTACTGATTATTCATGTAATGCTGCTTGTTTTTCATTGACTTCAATTTCAAAGCCTAAATCGCGAATTAACGCATAGTCCGCATTTTCCTCTTGTCCTTCTGTCGTTAAATAATCGCCTACAAAAATACTGTTTGCGGCATACAACCCGAGTGGCTGTAACGAACCTAAGTTGATTTCACGTCCTCCTGCAATTCGTATTTCCTTCGTCGGGTTAATGTAGCGGAATAAGGCCAGAACCTTTAAACAATAGCGGGGATCTAGCTCCTTTGTTCCTTCCAGCTTTGTCCCGTCAATTGCATTTAAAAAGTTGACCGGAATGGAATCTGCATCGAGCGCATGAAGTGCATAGGCAATATCGACAACGTCCTGTTTCGCTTCACGCATGCCGATAATTGCCCCTGAGCATGGTGACATCCCATATTTTTTAGCAATTTCAACCGTATTCACCCGATCTTTATATGTATGTGAAGTTGTAATATAATCGTGGTGTTTTTCGGATGTATTCAAATTATGATTATAGCGGTCGACTCCTGCTGTTTTTAATTGTTTTGCCTGTTCATCTTTCAGCAGCCCTAAGCAAGCACATACTTTTAAACCGTATTTTTCTTTAATTTCCTGAACCGCCTCACTCACTACATTTACATCTTTGCGTGTCGGTCCGCGCCCACTTGCTACAATACAAAAAGTACCAATCTGATTTTCAAACGCTTTTTTAGCTCCGTCTAAAATTTCTTCTTTTGTAATAAACGGATATTTCTCAATTGGTGCAGTCGAAATGGACGATTGCGAGCAATAGCCGCAGTTTTCAGGACAATAGCCACTTTTGGCATTCATAATCATATTTAATTTTACCTTTTTACCGTAATAGTGTTTCCGAATTGTGAATGCTCCTTGCATTAATAGCAGTAATTCATCATCGGGTGAATGTAATATGGCTAATGCTTCTTCATGTGTAAGTATTTTTCCTTCGAGAACTTCTTCAGCTAATCGAATCCAATTCATTATTGTTTCCTCCTATTTGACCGGTAAGATTTTTAGAACCTTTTGTAGGCGATAAGCAAATATCCCTGCAAAGATGGCCAATACAAAATCTTTTGGCATCGGTGGTATCATCCAAAGCCATGCCAGACCATAAGTAAAACCATCCGGTGCACTTGTCCATAATTTATACGCAGCATACATCCAATTCGTCCCTAAAAAGTAATTTATAAATGTTGCAATTAGGGCAGCGACGATATACGCTGTACGAGTTTGATATTTTTCGACCACGACACCTGCTACATAGGCAATTACGATGAACGTGACAATAAAACCGAATGTTGGTGCCAAAATCATTGAAAATCCTCCGTTAAACTTTGCAAATACAGGTGCCCCTGCAAGTCCTATAAGCATATAAACTGTACAAGCGATTGTCCCGCGCTTTTTCCCAAGTACTAAGCCTGCTAGCACTGCAAAGAATAATTGGAATGTTATAGGTACACCGCCTACTGTTAAAAATGGTGCAAATGAAGTAATATTTGCCCCAATCATCATCAGTGTTGCAAATAAACCGCAATACACCAAGTCGATTGTTTTCCATGAAGTGCTTGACCGTGATACAGATTCCATAATAACCTCCCATTTGCGTTAACCTTAAATCTTATTAGGTTAACGTAAATATAAAGTAATGGCGTTTTCACGTCAACCTTTTTTTATTTTAAGTTAACTTATATGAATATGTACCTTTGATGTGCATTTTAGGCTCTCTAGACAGGAAATCCAATAGCAAAATTCGAGAAGGATATATTTTACTATAGCTTATTATTTTGCATGTGAATTGACGACACCGCATAAATTTATGTTGTCTTGCCAAAATCAATGTCAAAAATAGTTTTAATTATTCTCTCATTTTAAGCGAATTTTTTCTTTTGGAAGGTAAATGGGAAATTTATGCTAAGATAAATTTATAGATTGTGAAAGAATAAGCTGTGGCGGAGGAAGTTTCAATGGCAAAAGGATTGCTTCATCATATTGAAATATATGTATCGGATATGAAAAGGACAGTAGATTTTTGGGGATGGTTTCTTGAAGAATTGGGATACTCTTCTTTTCAAGAATGGGAAGGAGGTAAAAGTTGGAAAATCGATGATACATACATTGTTTTTGTACAAGCTGAGGACAGGTTTTTACATATTCCGTACCATCGATGCCGAGTAGGTCTTAATCATTTGGCATTTCACGCAAGTTCACGTCAGCACGTAGATGAAATGACAAACAAATTAAAAGAAAAGGGAACTTATACTAACAAGTTCTAAAATAATATCTAAAGTTGTTAAAGGTTTACTAAGCATTCGCAAGCAGATCAGCTATTATCAACGTTAAGTATCTCTCTCCCCTTGCCGCTTTGGAATATAGGGTTTAAGGAGATGTGGCAAGATGAATATGAAAATTTCAGCGAACTAACCAAATCCGAGTTATGGGCGTTGTTTAACGCTATTAGACAGGACTTGTTTCCTTATAAACCATATACTACTCGAAAGCATTCGTGAACCCTATTTGTCTCTGGTTTAGGCTGTGTTCATCGAGGAAGTACATCGGTTAAGTGGAGCGGTAAATATCGTTCAAAACAACGCTATATAGGTTCCGCTAGTTTGAATTAGGCAAGAATTTGGCATTTGAAACCGTATTATGCAAATGGTTATTTCAAATGTCAAAAATCGAGCAACACCACAGTCAATTTTTCAATGGCTGCTTTGTAAGGCTTTATAAAAGGATAGCGTATGCTACCCATTCTGCATCAATTAACTTTCTGCAATACCGTAAGCAAGTAATGAAATGTACCCGATTGTACAGATTGCAATAATATTAAGTATGATCAGTAGCCATTTCAATAAACCTTTTTTTGCTTTGAATCCTAAAACGGTCCCTAATAATGGGAACAGAAACATTGAAATAAAGTATGGTCTACCTAATGCTCCTAACGACACGCCACTCCACATTGTAAAAAACATAACTATGAAAATTACTAAAGTGGATAGTGAAAAAACACTATATTTATTCATATAGTTCACCTCCTGAGAGTTAGTTGTTATTCCTAATTATATCTAACCAAAAAGCACTAAGTGGATACTTGCAACCACTCCATAGATTTGCGTCCTTGCCTAAACAATATTCTCGGTCCTTCTTTCACGAATCTGCTTTGTTAATGGCAGGAATGAAAAAACTCCCCATTTCGATGAACAGATTTTATTTTTAATCTGTCTGCCTAATGGGGAGCATATCATAAAATTTTCCCGCATATTTCTCGTTTACTACGAAAATGCCCGAAAAACAACTCGTATACTATGTTGTCACTTTAAATACCGTTTTCATTTTTTCGATGATTCCGCCTGACGAATATGTTAATACACTGCGCTTGTAGAACGATAGACTAATGAAATAAAGCGCCAATACTGTCCCTGCCAATACGACGAAGCTAACGATCGGCTCAACGGCATTCATATCCGTTGCCCCTAAACGCATCGGCATGACCATCCCCGATGTAAATGGAATGTATGAAAATACTTTGATGAGCATCGTATCCGGATTGCCCATCCCAGTGAGCATGACATAGAATCCGACAAGCGTCAGCATCATTGCCGGCATCATCACTTGCCCTGCTTCTTCTACTTTTGATACAAGGGAACCGAACAATGCACCGATGATCAAATACATGAAAATCGTCAAGAACAGGAAGCCGATCACATACAGGAAATAGCCGATCGACATTGAATCAAGCAAATTAGTGACAATCGACCATTTGTTGCCGCCATCCGAAAAGCGCAGCAATAAGAGCAGGCCGCCAAACAGGACGACAAATTGCGTTAAGGCGACTAAAAACACACCGACAATTTTTGAACGGAAATGAACTTCAGGCTTCACGCTGACAAGCAGCATTTCCAGTGCGCGCGATCCTTTTTCAGATGCGACGTCAGTAGTGATCATTGATAAATATGTTGCCACAAATATATAAATAATAATTCCAATGGCATAGGAAATCCATACACCGGCCATTTTTTCCTCTGCCGATTTGCCATCTTCCGCTGCTTCATTGATGGAATTCAGCGTAATCATCGGCTCTGATGATAATAGTAGCTGTTGCTGCTCCGTTGATAAATCCAGCTGGCTCATCGCATACATTTGCCCGACTTGACTTAGTACCCCTTGATATGTTTGCTGATCATTCAGCGGCAGCGGGTCATATGATTCAACTTTCGCCGCCAATTTTCCGTCGGCATCACTTAATGTGAATGCTGCATAATAATCGCCGTCTTTCAATTTGTCCGCGACTTCGCTTGATGCGACATATTCATATTGATAATCATCCGTATCCTGCAACACTTGCGATACATCAAAGTTTGTTTCATTTACAACCGCGATCGTATCCGCGTCGCCCGAGAAAATCAGTTCTTTAATTTCGGACCAATACATAATCCCCGCAAGAACGACCAAATAAAGCAATGTCGTTAAAATAAACGATTTGGACGTAAACTTCTGTTTATACAATTTTTTTACTAGCACCATAAATTTAGACAAGGCCGGCACCTACTTTCTCTTTGAAAATTTCGTGCAGCGATAAGTAATCCAAGCTGAACTTTTCAATATACGCGCCATTTGAAAGCAATTCGAAAATTTGCGGCGCATATGATTCATCTTCGAGCGTCAGCACTGCCTGCATGTCACGCTCCATTTTCACATGCTTCACGCCCGGGTACTCGCTTAGCACTTCGAACGGCTTGTCGGTGCGTACTGTCAATCTCGTTTTGCCATATTGCTTCTTAAGATCGAGCAGTGAGCCGGAAAACAGTGATTCGCCGCGCTTTAATAGGCAAAGATGATCACAGAGTTCCTCGACATTATCCATCTGGTGGCTGGAGAATAAAATCGTCATTCCTTGATCGCGCAAATGCAGGATTGCATTTTTCAGCAGCTCCATATTCACCGGGTCCAGCCCGCTGAATGGCTCATCCAAAATCAGAAACTGCGGCTTATGAATGAAGCTCGCAATCAGCTGCACCTTTTGCTTATTTCCTTTAGACAATGTTTCCGCTTTGACATTGCGCTTTTCCTCAAGATCGAAGCGCTCAATCCAAAAGTCGATATCCTTCTTCAATTCGGCTTTATCCATGCCATGCAGCTCGCCAAAAAAGTACAGCTGCTCCTCCACTTTCATTTGCGGGAAAATTCCGCGCTCCTCCGGCAAATAGCCTAAAATATCGCGGTTCACTGACTTAATCGGCTGCCCTCCCCACGTAATCGTGCCTTCCGTCGTATCCTGTAAATCCAGAATCATGCGGAATGTCGTCGTCTTCCCCGCACCATTTTGACCGATTAATCCGAATATTTCGCCTTTTTCAATCGTAAAATTGAGCTGATTGACAGCGACGAAATCTTTGTAGCGTTTTGTCACGCCTTGAAGCTGTAACACCATTATCATTTCCCTCCTTAAATTTCAAACATCGCGATTTCTTTCTTTAAATTTCGCTTGCGGAAAAAGGTTTTTGCCAGCGGATACAAAAGCGCAATGAAAATACCCGTGTTCAGACCTGCTATAAAGCTGTTGATATGCGCGCTTTCATCAAGGGCCATTACAATGCCGTTGCCTAGTGCCCCTGCTAAATTCAGCGCTGACACAACACCATAAATCGTATAGATGCGATTAATGTATGAAAGCTTCGAACCCGCATCACTATACAACACAAAATCGCCTTTGCTTTTATGCTGGCGGTAATACACCCAATTAAAGCGTTTTTGCACAACTTCCACACCTGTGCCTTGAACAAATTCCAAATATTCCTTTGCTGCTTTGCCATAGCCAATCCCTTCAAGCATTTCAGTGCGATACACATATTCGCCCGGTTCCCCCTTTTCAAAGGTGTAGAACGGAAAGTGAAAGCTTTTGAAATGCCAGCCATCGTTGGCCAGTTCATTGATCCATCGCTCTTCTTTCGCATCATCTAGCATAATATTAAACTTACGCATCACAAATCCCCTTTCGCCTGAATAATTTTTCGTCCATTATCGTACAGTTCTTTAATGCGGGTAACTTCGGACTCGACAGCTTGTTTTCCAAGCGATGTGATGACATACTCTTTTTTACGTCCTTCCCCCGCTAAAGTTTCAATATATTTTTTTTCCTGCAAATTTTTCAGCGCGCCATATGTCGTGCCCGCACCCAGCTTCACGCGGCCATCGCTCCATTCCTCGACAACCTGCATAATGCCGTAACCGTGGCGTGGCTCATAAAGCGCCAGCAAAATATAGTATATGCCTTCTGTTAAAGGCTGCTGCAATCGAATCCCTCCTTACTATCGAACGATGATATATCGGGTGCTGATACATTTAGTATATCGTCAGCTGATATAGTCGTCAATAAAAAAATTGGAAAATAATGAAATGCGATATTCCCATGTTTACACTGCGATTATGTATGTATTCATTCTCTTTCCCAAACCCCGCTTCCAGCAACGAGTGGTCAAACGATCCTTTCTGCTTAAAATATCCCATTGTAAAGACGGCTGGCATCTTTATTTCGATAAATACTTATTAAAACCTTATTATTCCCATTACAACTATTTGTTTTAGTAGCTTCATTTCACCTTAAAAAAAGCCAAGCTACATTTTGCATGCAACAAGGCTTTAGGAAGTAATATTCATAAATCCGCAACAGCTTCACTAAAAAAATACCTTGATCGGCAAAATTTAAAATAGCCTGGTCTTGATCTTTGAAACTTAATTCCGCTTCTACTTTTTACATACCAATCAGAAGAACGTTCTGCATTTGTTACTCGTATATAGGTTATTCCTATCCTTAATAATTTTTGCCCCATTTTTATCCATCTTCCATTTTTATTGTATTTTAAGCTTCGGCTGATGGCGGAAAAAAAGAGGCGGATTCCCCTAATTTATGATGAAGGCGGCCTTTATTACAGGTTGGGAGATCATTTTAAGTATCCTCTCTAATTAAATAGACGGAAAAATTCCCCTTATTAAAGAAATACAAGCAAAAACCGCCTAAATAGACGGAGAAATTCCGCCTATTGATCCGAAAAGCAGGAAAATGAAGGATTTTTCTTTATATAGACGGAAAAATTCCCCTTATTTCCCTCGAAACGAGCCCTATTGCGTATATAGGTGGAAAATCTCCGCTTATTTCTTCATCACTTAATTAAGAGCCGCAATTTCTCTCAGTACATCTTATAGGAGAAGGGATTTTACATAATCGCAGTTTTTCATCGGCCTCCTCTTGCACGCTCGGCTCCAATCATGCGAGGAACTGGCGGGGCTTGCCTGGACTGAACAACATTCTCTTGCCAAGTTATCTCCCCTGCTAAAATCTGTATCTTCCTTGCCTATAAAAAAATTTTACTGTAGTAATCGACAATACTGCTATAAATCGATTGTGCATAAATTTCCGCATACTTATCATTGCACAATTTTTTGCAGGAACGAACGGTTTTCCGTATGGAACGGAACACAATCAACTGATAGTATTTATCGACTTTCAATAAATAAATATTGACTTGCAATCGACGGAACTTTATATTGTAATTAGGCAAATATTCTGGGGGTGCATAAGATTGAAAGCGAATAAAACGTCCCATATTTTAAAAATCTTATTAGTTTTGTTTGCAATAGGAGTAATATTCATCGGGGTGTATGTGTTGCCGACTATGGCGGAAGAGATGAGTATTCTGTATCCCGAGCTTGATTATGCGAAACTGCGTATCCTTATAGCATGTGAATTATTGTCGGTCCTATTGCTGGCGGGAATAGGAATCATCATCTATTTGCTTGCACTGTTCGACAGTCGTCTCGTATTTGACCGAAAATTTATTAGAGGGACAGAAATACTTGCGTGCATGTGCATTGTAGCATCTATAGGAATGATTATTTTATTCCAGTATATGAGAAGTTTTGGGGGCCCCGGTCCATTGCTGGCATTAATGATGATCGGTATAATCATTGTCATATGGATAGTTGCGGCAGGAATGCTGCTCACGCGGAATATCGTAAAAAAAGGGCAAAGTTCAACTCGCTGAACTTTGCCCTTTTAAATGCGGAATATCTATTATCACAACATTGCTTCATCTGCTGAAGCGGTAATTATTCTATTTACCGTAGTAATCGACAATCCCGTTATAAATCGATTGTGCATAAATTTCCACATACTTATCATTGATCAATTTTTTGCGATCCTCCGCATTCGAGATGAACCCTAGCTCCACTAAAACAGAAGGAATCAGCATATTGCGCGTCACATAAAATTGCGCTTCTTTCACGCCGCGGTTTTTCATATTCGCATTGTTGACGATCTCGGTATTAATATAGGTCGCCAGTTTCTTGTCTTCCTCGTACTGATCGCCCGTTGTAATGCTGTAATATGTTTCCGTTCCTTGCGCGCTTGCGGATGTCGCGGAGTTTACGTGAATACTAACGTAAATTTCACCGAATTTATCCTTCGTAAATTGCACGCGCTCCTGTAATGATGGGTATGTGTCGCCTGTGCGCGTCATCAAAACCTTCGCGCCGTCAGCCTCTAGCTTTTGCTTTACGAGACCGGAAACTTTCAGGACGATCGCCTTTTCCGTATGGCCGGAATTTACCGCGCCCGGATCTTTACCGCCATGTCCCGGATCGATGATGATAATGCGATCTTTAACCGCAGTGCCTTTTTGATTGATCAGTTTAATGTACGATTTATGAACATATCCTGTATCACTGCCGGCTGTTACCTTTGCCCAATATCCTGTAATCGAATGAACCGAAATAACAGTTCCCTTGGATAAAGTTTTGATTGAAGGGGATGACCCTGATGCCGATTGACGCATATTCAAATTGCCAACCGTCACTTTCGCCATCGTATTCGTCGTCACAACAGAATCATTTTTATCTGGCGTTTCCACTGCTGAACCTTCTACATCTGTCGTACTATTTTTCACTATATATCCTGGTATGCCATCAACGGTCGTTAAATAGTAGCCGTCGATTTCCTTATAAACAGAAAGCACTGTTCCAACATCGATTTGAGTAATTCTTTTGGATGACGATGTTGGTTTGTAATATAAATTGAGCGTATCATTTGCAGTTACAGCCTTTTTTGATGAGCCAATCGCATTGCCGTCCTGCTCAAGGAATTTGGCATACGATTTGCTAATGTAGCCATATTGCCCTTGATAAGAAACTTTCAGCCAATTGCCTTCCACTGCATAAACCGATAATTTGCCGCCCGTATCGACTTTTCCCAATACTGAGCTTGATGTATTCGGCCCAGTGCGGACATTTAAGCCATCTGTCGTAACCGAAACAAGACCAATCACTTGTGTCGTATCAATCGCTTCCGGTTTTTCAGGCAATGCCAGACGGAATTCGTCGCTCTTTGCACGGGCAATAAATGATGCAAACTGTGCACGTGTCACAGAGCTTTTTGGCATATATTTGCCGTCGCTGCCTTTTGTAATCCCATTATAATATATTGCTTTTATGTATGAAGCATATGTATTCGATGTCGATACATCAGGGAAAACGATTGCTAAATCCTTGTATTCGCTTGCATTTAGATTGAATGCGATTGCCAAAACATGACTCATTTCTTCACGTGACAGTGGTGCATTCGGAGAAAATTTTCCGGACTTGGCAGTAAATAAGCCAAGCTGTCTTGCGCGTTCCACATAAGTGGACAATTCGGTACCGACTTTCACATCTGTGTAAGAGGATTTGCTTACAGTTAGCGGACTTTTGCCCGAAGCAATGACTGCCATTTTAGCAGCTTGTCCGCGCGTCACGCTATTATTTGGCTTGTAGTATGTTCTACCCTTTTCCTCATATCCTTTAATCGCCCCTAGGCTAATTAAATATTGGATTTCATCATAAGTGGCATCGGTTGTCGCAACATCTGCAAATACAACTTTAGCTGATGTCGGTGTAACAGCTAGTGTACAAACGAGGAAAATTGCAACAACCAATGTAATCAGTTTTTGATTCATTGTTCCCTATCCTTTCATAAGCTGTTCTCCCCTATTGTATAGTAGAAATAATGAAATAAATAGAGGCAAAACAGGTATATACATCAAAATTTTGTTACATTCTGGTTACAAAACCATTACATTCGATTAGATTTCCGTTTATTTCGCGATAAAAACGGGTATAAAGTTTTTTTAATTTTCAAATACGAAAGAGCAATTGCTGTATTTTTTTGCTGCTCCCTTTCTAAATAAAAATGACTAAAATCCACGGGAATGTGAATTTTAGTCATTAGCAGACCGGGTTTTTACTTCAGTAATTCCAATGCAAAATCGTATTGCACATATGTTTTGTTTTTCTCCAATAATGCAGGAGCGACATCAAAATAGTTTAGTGCGCGATTGTAGCCGTACGCTTTTTCGCCGCGTGTTATTGTGTATGACACCGGGCCTTTCGATAGAATCGCGCCATTTCCTGTTGAAGCGACTTTATAGCCAAGCCCTTCTGCAACAATGCGGAGCGGCACCATTGTTTCGCCATCCACTTCTTTGTAGTCATCGCCGATAATTGCGCTAATTTCAGGAGCGATTGCCGGTGTTTCAACATTATAATAATCTTCCAGCTTCGGGAACACGACGATTTTCTCCGGTGATGTTTGCGGCGGAATGCTTTTTGTTGTCATTTTGTAAAAGACAATGGCGCTATAATTTTTTAGATTTTTTGCCTCGATTTTTTCGCCATTTGTATCGACAATGACCGATTTTTCATGCAAGTTCAGCTTTAACTCGCCATCATCGCTTAAAAAGTTGTCATCAAACTGCGCGACTTTCACTGTTCCGATTGAATTTTCCTTTTCAACGATTACAACTTGCGGCGAATACTGAGGCGGATAAATTAAAATCATCGGCTGATTCGCAAATACATAAAGCGAAATCGTGTCCCCTACTTGCAATTCTACTTCATTGCCCTCCTGATCAAACACGAGCGTCTTGTCATCCACATAAAAATTAAATACATTGTCTTCTTCGCCAACCGCGAATAGTTTGGCGTTTTCCCGCTGTTCGACCGCAGTTATTTTTCCTGTCTGTTTAGAGAATGCGGCATCTTTCACGCTTTGTTCGATCCCTTCCAAATTCGTCGGCTGCTCTGCCCCTACTGATACTGTTCCTAATAGAAGTGCAGATAGTGCTAAAGGTGCTATTTTTTTCATAATGCTCCATCCTTTCGGTAATTTCACAGTATTAGTAGTATTGGCTATGAAAAAGTTTCATTTAATTTCTGCTTTTTTTAAATTGCAATGCCGTGAGCGCCAAATAATCGGGCAATGTTAATTTGCCCTGCTTGAAATTTTCCAGCCATATTGATTGGAAATGCCCTGCCTCAACTCCTTGTTCCAGCTGTTGCCGTACATAATTTTCATCATTAAATATCGCTTCAATCGATTGCTGAAGCGTCAAACTGGACAAATATAGCTTCGTCGGCGACAAATGGTTTGCCAATATTTGGGCGATTCCCTCGATAATCTGTTCTTTATGCAATTTGTATAAACGTGCATCATCCTCCGAGTTGACAAAGCAAATTTCGATTAAGAGCGCTTTTTTCGCTGTTCCATTCAAAAAAGCCAAGTTCGTCCGTTGTTTTGCGCCGCGGTTATTCAATTTGCCCGTTTTTGCGATTTGGGTACTTAACTTCTGCGCAAGCGAAGAAATAGCCGGGTTGGCATAGAGCACTTCGGTGCCAATTGCCTGTTTTTGATTATTTTTGGTCGAATTGAAATGAATGCTTACATCCAACTCCCGCTTTGTAGCATTATGCTGTTTAATGATATACGCTAAGTTTTGCTGCTGATTTTTTGACTGTTTGTCGATGATCATGCTTACTTCGATTCCTTTTAGACGCAAATTTTTCTCCAGCTGCTGCACAATATATATCGCTTCTTCCCCTTCATCGATAAACCCCGACGCTCCTGTTCCTTTGCCAAAATGTCCTGCGCTAATCGTTATCATCTTCATCCCTCCTTTCGTTTCTATATATATGCACTCGTAGCACTGTAAAAAGGGACATAGAATTTCGAATAAAAATTCGCTACAATGAAGTCATTAAACATGATTAGAGGTACATAATGAAAAATAAACGAATGATTGGCTTTTTATTAGTTGTGAGCGGCTGTTTTTTCTGGGGAATCGGCGGAACGGTGGCACAACAGCTATTTTCCCAAGGAATTGAAGTGGGCTGGCTCGTATCGACACGGCTCGTTATCGCGGGGATATTACTTTTAATTACCCAGGCAATATTTAAAGACCGCCATCAAATAATTGATATTTGGCGCGAAAAATATACGGCTTTCCGATTAATCATTTTTGCCATTGTCGGCATGCTCGCCGTGCAATATACATATATGGCTTCGATCAAGGCAGGCAATGCAGCAGTCGCAACATTGCTGCAATACTTGGCTCCGGTCATGATCATCGTGTGGGTCGCCTTGCGCGGACAATCGAAATTCACAAAAAAGGATGCGGTAACAATTGTGCTTGCCCTTTGCGGAAGCTTCTTTTTATTAACAAACGGCTCTCTCTCCGCATTTGCTGTTCCGTTGCCGGCGATTGTTTGGGGACTGTTATCGGGTGTGACGCTCGCTTTTTATACACTTTATGCAATCCCGCTGCTAAGACGCTTCGATTCCCTCGTCGTTGTCGGCTGGGCGATGGTGCTTGCAGGTGCGGCAATGAGCTTCGTGCAGCCGCCTTGGGATGCCGATGTTTCAGCATGGACGCCCGAAACGATTGTTTATTTGGTCATCGTCATCATTTTCGGGACGATGCTCGCCTTTTGGTTTTATGTTGAAAGCCTGCAAACCCTTTCCGTTAAAGAGACAAGCCTGCTCGGGAATATCGAGCCGTTGACAGCCGTTTTGGCAACGGTCTTATGGCTGCACGAACCTTTTGGCGCTTTCCAATGGCTTGGCACATCGCTTATTTTGGTGATGATGATCTATATTGCCCTGAAAGCGGAAAAGAAGTGAATATTGAAAAGCAGGATTATGCAACCCATTTTATATGTTGGCAGTCATTAGAATGAAAAATCAACCGCCGCAAGCAGTTTTGCTTTCGACGGTTGGTTTACATTTAATGTGCACTACTATCAATTTTTATTTGCTCAATTCAATTTCTTTGAAAACAGCAAAAGCCCCATCACTTTTGTTTGAACAAACGACCGTAATTAATTGCCGATCCGGATAATATGCGGAGTGGAAGCTTACTCCCGGATCATATCCCATTACATGATACTTCGTAATGGTGCCGTCCAGGACATCTATATAAACCCCATAGCCATAAAAACGGTCATAGTCTTCATCTGTATGAATATATGGTGTAAGCAATTTCCTCGTAAAGGGCTCGCTTAATAATTCAAAGCCGGCAAGCGCATTCCAAAAGCGATGCATGTCCCCCGCTGTTATAAATGCTCCCCCATCAGCCCCGCCTTTGACCGGTACTGAATACACATTCGACTTCCATGAGCCATCCTCTTTCTCGATATAGCCCAATGCGGTATTGTCCGGTAAAGCATCCAATGCAAAATATCCGGAATGCTGCATACCGGCCTTGCTGAAAACAAACTCCGCAATATACTCTTCAAAGCGCCTATTGCTGATTTTCTCAACGACAAGTCCAAGCAGTATATATGCTGCATTATTATAATGGAATCGTTCCCCTACGGCTTGCTTCATCGGTTCATATTGAAATAGCGGCAAAAAATCATAGCCATTGCGCATCCTGTACATAGGATGCTTCACCCATAGCTCTTCAAAGTCATCCATAGCTTCCTCGTCAAAATAATCGGGAATGCCTGCTGTATGTGTCAATAAATGATGAATCGAAACACTTGGATCAAAATGCGGAAATGGCATATCCAATACATCCATCAATTTCGATTCGAAAGAAAGCCGCCCGTTTTCAACAAGTTGGCAAATGGCTACAGCCGTGAATATTTTGCAGCCTGAAGCAATGCCAAAGCGCGTGTGCCCATCATTCAGCACATGATGCGTCCGATTGGCATAGCCATGGCTGAATTGCTGCAATTGATCATCCGTGCTTTTTATTAAAACTGTCCCCGAAAAATCAATTTTTTCGATAACTGCTGTCACATTTTTATTCATCATATTCATTTTCATCTTATTCTCCTTCAATTTGGCTAATTGATTTAAGATAAAAACTGGTTTACATATTTTCTGATTGGAATTTTCAGAATAACAAAACTTGGCAAATATAAGTTTAGCACAAATTCCTTGTTTGTAGGTGTATAAAAATGAGCGGCAACTATTCTTAAATGCACATTCCCGCAAGCACTATTATTTCAAAATAATTCTAATCCACGTTTTCCCCTTTCAAGTTTTCATCATCTTTCTTTAAATATACGATTCGAAAATTGTCACTTTATTGCCTTTAAGTTCTAAAATGATATAATCAAAACCGCTTTCTTGAAGGAAAAAATAGCTTGCATCCTTATCTGTTTCTTTTATTAAACTAAGAACCCTTTCAGGTAAGCTTTCCGTTTCAAATTTTTCGCCGCTCACCCATTCTTTTGAAAGAGCTTTTATAAGCTCGACATCAGATTCGTTATTGTAATATAACTCGGTAATCGCATCTCCATCTCCATGAAAACCGCCTCTGTCATTATAAATATCAACTTCTTTTTCGGGAGGAGGCAAAGATAAACCCCAATTTGATTCAATTGTTTCCACAAATGTTGGGTATAAGCCCGGAAATAGCCATTGCGGAAATGTCAGTACATATCCCGCAACTAAAATGAAGCCCATAATGACTACCATAAAGATACGCTGTTTTTTAAACATGTTGATATCCCCCCCTTTCAAAATAAGTTAAATAATTCCTTTTATATAGACTGGCTGAATTTCAATAAGTTCCCGATGCGTCCCTATCCAATTAAACGACCTGATTGTAGAACCGGAAAAAAATTCCGCAATTCAGCACAGTTTATTAATCAAACTTTTCCATGAATGATCAATCTATATTTTCAATAAGCCAATAACTTTTTAGCTGATCAATTTTATTTATAAAACTGCAATTCTCCTCATTCAATTATGCCCTTCTTATTTTTCCGGTTTTGTTTTTTCCGCAACATACGTTTTCATCTGCTGCAAAGCATACATTTTCGTACGCTCAAAAAGATTTAGTATTCATTAAAAAAATAAAACTATATATTGTCGCGCTTAAACGCGACACGATGAATGCAACTTGTTTGTATAAATTATTTTCAAGATGCTTCAAAAAGATTTTTTCAATCCTGTCCCCTTTTTCAATTTCCAATGACATATACAGGGCAAGACAAAAATTTGGAGGTTTGAAAACATGAACTTTTTAGTCAATGAAAATCAGCTTTTTGTTTCCCCGAGTTTAGCAGCAAGAATTGGAGTCCAGGAAGCATTATTGCTCCAGCAACTGCATTACCGATTACTAAAACAAGGTGTGGAAAAAGAAGGACAAATTTGGTATTGCCAGACACATCACAACTGGACAAAGCAGCTTGTCTTCTGGAATGTCCCGAAAATCAGGCGAATGTTCCTGAAGCTCGAGCAATTCCAAATCGTCGTTTCGTCCAACAAGTTCAACAAGTTTTGCACAGACCGTTCGAAGTGGTACCGCATCGATTACGAAAAAATAAACGAACTGCTCAGCACTGAAGTTCATGTTGCGGATGAGCTTTCCCCGCAAAAACACCGTTCCTTTGAAAATGCAAAAAAGAATGGGGATGCTGCTCGCAAACAGGAAATCGCGATTGTGATCAGCCATTTAAATAAAATGGCGAATAAGCAATTCAGCGAACATACGAAAACGAATTTCCGTCTTGTGGATTCGATTTTAAATGCCGGCTATACAGTGGATGATTGCCTTTTAGTCATTGATGAACAGGTGGGCTGCTGGCTGCAGGATATTCAAATGCAGCAATATTTGCGGCCGATGACTTTGTTCCGGCCCGCCAATTTTGAAAGCTATTTAAACAATGCGCTGACGAAAAAGCGGCAATATGAACAGATTCCAAAGCCGGTCATCCTCGATTTTGAAGAAGGTGAACAGCGATGATCAAAAAGGAGTTTCTGGAGCAAAGCATTTTAGCGACGATGCTCGAGGAAAATTACTTGATTTTGGATAGCCAGCTCAAGCCGGAAATGTTTTACGGTCAGTATCACCGGCAGCTATTTATGATGATGCAGCAGCTCGCAGCAGGGGGCCATCCCGTTGATTATTTAACATTGAGTGCACGCTTTGAAGAAATCGAAAATATCGGGCTGGCATATGTAACCGAACTGATGATGTTTGCCGATGCCGAAAAGTTTGATGATTATGTCCAGCTATTACGGGAAGTTTGGCGTGAGCGACAAAAAGCCCATCTATTATTTCAGGCAACAGAGGGGGATTGGGCGATTCCTCAAATTATTGAACGGCTCGACAATGTTCAGCTGGAGGGAAATATGATCGATACGAAGATCACGCAAAACTTGGTGGATATGCATAATCGCCCGTGCGTGGAAGTGAACACATCAGGGCTGATCATCCCGCATATTCGGGAGCTCGCCTTGCTGATCGATGGTTTCCGCCCAGGGGAGCTGACGATTATCGCTGCCCGTCCTTCGATGGGAAAAACCGATGTGATGAACAATTTGGCCCTATACGCAGGCTGGCAAGGGCATTTACCGATTTTGTTTTCTTTGGAGATGAGCAAAACGATATTACTTGACCGGCTTATTGCCACGACAGGCCACTATTCACGATTGAAGATGCGCAACCCGAAAAAGCATTTTACAGATGAGCAAAAAAGCAATTGGATGCATGTGCTCGATCGGGTAAACAAGTCCAATGTCCATATCGATGACCGCAGCAGCCTGACGATTGCGCAAATCCGCAGCCAGGCACGCCGGATTATTCGTCAAAACGCCGGTAGGACACCGATTATTTTCATTGATTATTTGCAAATTATTCAAGCAGACGGGGACTATGACTATTCCGCCATAGCGATGAGCAAAATTAGCCGCGCATTGAAGCAAATGGCCAAGGAATTTCAATGTCCGGTTATTTGCCTGTCTCAGCTTAACCGAAATGTGGAATCCCGCGGCAATAAGCGGCCTTTAATGAGTGATTTACGGGATTCGGGCTCGATTGAACAAGATGCGGACATCATTATTTTGCTGTACCGCAATTCCTATTATCAAACAGAGACGACGAATGCGCCAGATACGCTGGAGCTGATCGTCGCCAAAAACCGGAATGGCCCAACAGGTACAGCTACAGCATCCTACAATAAAAATACCGGACATATTACGTCAAAGGAGCGATGAATGATGCGAGTTAAAAACGTTTATGAACTTTTACTGGAGATGATTAAATACGAGGAGAATTTCGGCGCTTACTGGATATACCTCGCTTTAAAAAAAGGCTATCTGCAAAAGCAGGATGACCCTTCACGCATATACGATGTCCCGTTTACCGCAGAGGAAATCAACGAAATCAGGGAGATGGATGAACGCGATGTGCTCGGCATCAACCGGGTGAAACTTTACGCAACACGGGTCTCTCCTACTAGCTACGCCTTATACTTTGCCAAAACACCATATGATGCCCAAATGCTGCATGCAAAAATTTACGGACATAAGCCGTCGAAATGGCACAGTATCTACAATCAGCATAAATACTCGAGCATCCGCGTTGGCAAGACGGGTGAGGAAATTTATATTTTTATACTGAAGGATCGGTTGAAAGTGTTTCCTCATTATTTGGGGGAAGTTGCTGTGGAAAAAGCCGAAAGCAAGGCTCTAGTGTAATTGAATGCTTGTTGAAGCAACATATAAAATACAAAGCTACCCTTCTCCTATTAGAACTTTTGCGAAAAAAAGCCGTACTATAATAAGCAAATTAATGGTAGAATTTAAGTTTAGCCATTTAATTGAAACGAAAAGTTGGGGGTGAAAGTGAAATGAATACGTTCTTTTTCTTGTTTTTACTTTATATCGTCATTTTTTTGGGCGTAAAGCATGGCATCAATTATTCGCATATTGGGCAAATCGCCAAAAATAAATTTCCCGATGATATAGACAGCGCAAACTTAAACGATGAGGAAATCGAACATAAATTGCCGAAGAAACCGGAAAAGCCCACTCAAAGCTGAAACATTACTTAAAGCGAGATGCACAGATTGGAGAGCGCTGAAAAACTGCGGCTATTCAAATTTATCCAGAAAACAAGACCCTTTCTGTTCAATTTGAATAGAAAGTGGCCCATTTCATTTAATAAAACCCCTCTCTCATATTGGATAAAATTTTCATTTGCCGATAGCGATTTCGGCTATTAATTGATGGATGGGGGAAGACAAATTAAGCGGAATTTTGAGACTGTCGATTAAGTTATATTTTCTTTTGGTCCTAACCCATTTTTTTCACACATTTTGTGGTAATTAAGTTTTTTTGTACATTTTCATGATATTATACGGATTCATCCTTATTGAGGGCGTTCCGTTTGCCTTGATTTCCTTAATTTGGGCAGACGGGGGCCTTAACCCGTTTTTCGCATTTTTTGAAACG